>JBAXCM010000246.1:0-7052 GCA_037141475.1 Verrucomicrobiota bacterium
CAGAACTGGGCGAGCTCCGCCCATTTGTCGGCCAGGTTGAGGTCCGCGCTGTTAGACAGGGTGAGCAGGATGTCGCGGCCGCATTTGCGCAGGGCCTCGGACATGCGTTTGGTGTTGGGCACGTCATTCGGGCGCCAGTCATATTTCATGGAATCGAACCCCCAGGCGGCCCACTGTTTGGCATCCTGCTCCTCGAAGGTGACTTTGCCGGTGGTTTGCCCTTCGTTCTTGATGGTGCCTTTCGCATCGTTGCCGGAGCCGCCGGTGTAGCCGCCATAGGAGATTTGCCAGGGAGTCGAGTAGATGCCGATTTTCAGGCCAAGGCCGTGGACGTAGTCGCAGAGGCCTTTCATGTCTGGGAACCTATCATTGGGTTCGAGGGAGAAATTCGGGGCTTTGCGGGCCTCGCCAGCAAGGCCCTTATCGGTGCGGGCCTGCCAGCCGTCATCAATGTTCATGTAGGTCCAACCGTGATTGATGAGGTCGGTTTTGACAAACGCCTCGGCAATCGCCCGCATCCTCGGCTCGGTGACTTCACAGTTCCAACAATTATAACTGGCCCAGCCCATCGGCGGGGTCAGCGCCAGCTTCTCGCCGACGACGATCTTCAATGGCTTCGTCGTTTTGCCCATGGCGTTGGTGGCGGTCAGGGTCACCGGATAGTCGCCGGCCTTGCTGATAGAACCGGTGATGACGCCGGTCTTGGCATCGACCTTGAGTCCGTCAGGCAGGCCTTTGGCGCCAAAGGTGAGCGGAGCTGCACCGGTGGCGGGGATTTTGAAAAGCAATGGGTTGCCTGGGCGCACGCCGAACACCCTGGCACCAGTGATCTTCGGTTCGGGACCGGGCTTGGGGGTGAGAATCTCAGCCGGTTCGGTGAGGGTCACGCTGACCAGATCGCCGGTTTTGCCGCCGTCTAGCGCAATCCTAGCATCCGCCCAGTCGCCGTTACCGCCACCCGCGGGATTGATGGTTTTAACGAGCAACAGCAGGCGTTTTTTGCCGACCAAGGAGACATCCACGGGTTTGGCGGCGTCCTTAAGTTGCATGTTACCGCTGGACCAAAGGAGGTCATTATCGCCAAAAACAAAGAACTCGACCGGGTCAATGAAATCCCCTTGGTCATTCACGCCAACCGATGCCAAAAACTTCTGCGTCCCGGGTTTGAGGTCGAGTTCAAAAGCGCCGTAGCCCTCACCAAAAAAAGTCGTCTGAAAGCCCCGATCGAACGTTTTTCCGGCGATGGTCAATGGCTTGTCACTGCAGGTCTTATCTTTGACAGCGGGTTTCCAAGATCCACAAGACTGCTGCACCTTGGTGAGATCCAAGTCCGATAGCCAGCAGACGCGCTCCATTTCCGCAGCCCGCAATGGAGCGGCTATGACCATAGTCAGGGAAACTGATAGTGATAATGATAAGTGATTCATGGGCAGGTCGTGTTAGGGCGGATCAGGGTTTCACCCAAATGGACTTTAGTTCATGCACTTCGAGCTTCTGGAAGATGACATTGCCGCCGGTCACAGCCACCTCGGCACCCAACGAAGTCGGATTGGGCGTGATCTGCTGCGGCACGTAGCTCAGACCGCTGCCAGTGAACACTTCAAAGGTACTCCGGTCGGTGAAAACCGTCAGGTCGATCTTGCCCTCACGCAGAGGAGCCGAAATGTTGTGACCACCGACGGCGAGCATTTGCTGCCCGGTGTTGTATATGATCGGAATACCGCGCAAGGTGAATTTCACCTCACCCTTGGCCGGTGGTGTGAAGATTGCGCGCAATTCCAGCAATTCGCCGGAGACCTTGGCGAGCGGGTTGGGCGCATCCGGTGCGAGGTCCAGAGCTCCACAATCGAAGGATTTGGCGCGCAGGGATTTCAATTCATCGACCGGGGTCCAGGCCAGGCGCGGGCCCTCGGGGGTGGAGTGCAGGGTGAGTTGGTTGGGCAGGCTCATGGCCTGATTAAAGGGCATGCCGCGCGTTTCAACCTGGAGCCAGCCGATTTGGATGGTGCGGCCCTTCGGGTCTCCAGAGAATGTCTGTGCCGCGTAGAATCCCCCACCCTGATGGCCTTTCAACTTAGGAGTTTCAGGCGTGAAGGTCTTGCCGTCGAAGGTGCCGATCATATAATCACTGCTCGCAGCGGTGAGAACCCATTTCTTGTTGGCGGCGACTCCATCGACCGGAAGTTCGAAGAAATCCGGGCATTCATAAAACCCCTCGATGCGGCTTTGGAACGTCCAAGCTTTCAAATCCGGCGAGGTGTAGAATGCGACGCACTGTTTGCCGGTGCCTTCGTCATACACCGCCATCACCCATTGCTTGCTCGGCGCGTGCCAGAGCAGGCGCGGATCGCGGCCACCATGCTTCACCACCGGGTTGCCCTCGAACTCCGTGAAGGTGCGACCCTTGTCGTTGGAATAGACGATGCACTCACCGCGGCCGGTGCTGGTGTAGGCGGCCACTAGCAAATCATCGGCCCCTGTTTTCCAACCGGAGGTGTTAGCCTTGTCCACTACGGCGCTGCCGGAGAACACTGCATCGCCGGGGCCGTGCGGATAGATGCCAATGGGAAGTTCCTTCCAGTGCACCATGTCGCCGCTCACGGCGTGGCCCCAGTGCATGTTGCCCCAGCCCCAGCCATAAGGATTGAGTTGATAGTAAAGATGATACTCACCCTGCGAAAACACCATGCCGTTGGGATCGTTGTTCCAACCGCGCCGCGAGGAAAAGTGCAACTGGGCACGCAATGGCTCGCGGTAAAGGTTTTCAGAATCCTTGATGGTGTCGCTCTGCTCTATCGAAGCAAGTGCCTTCGAACCCGCAACCATCTTATCCACCTCGATCGTGACGGTCTTGCCTTGCCAAGCGCTCACGTCCATGAATGCCCACCAGTCAGGTGTGTCGTCGGCCAGTCCGATATCGTTGCGCACTACGAGCTTGCCATCAACGAGTGTGGTGACGGGACGGGTGGGCACAAAGTTTTTGATAGGGATGTGGAGGTAGCGCTTCTCGATCTTGAAGTCCCGTTTGGCATTGACGAACAACTGCGGCTGGGGTGCCTTGGGATCGCCCGGGGCCGGTTTGACGTCGGCTTGGACAATCTGGTCCACGTTGATATGCCCCTTGCCTTGATCTCCGGAATTGTCAGTGATTTGGATGATCGCGGACTGGCCGGCGAATTCCTCCACATCCCACGAACCCGGCGCAAGCGTCTCGGTGCCCTCGGGCAGGTCCTTCGATGCACCAGCCACACGGACGACCTTGCCACCGACGAGAAGGTTCAAGCAGATTCTTTCCACATCCTGGCTTCCGCCTATCAGGAAAGTGATATACTTGCGTTCGATCTTAAACTCCGGCGAGGTGAGCGAACCGGTTCCCCCATCGCCTAGATAGTATGAGGTGGCGAAGCCCTTGCCCATAATGCCTGCGACGGGCTTCGTCAGATCCGAGCGCCATGGGTTGATCAGTCCGCCATGGGCCGGTCCGGCACCGAAGGCATCGCCGTTCGTTTTCCATGCGCCGTAGGTGTCACCTTCAAAGTCGGCGATGACGATGGGTTCGGCGGCGTGGGCGGAGAGAGCCACAAAGGCTGACAGAATGGCGGGTATCAGTGGTTTCATAATTTGAGAAGATATCTGATCATCATTCTTGTGATCTCTGTCATCATACGAGGTTCACGTAACCGCTAGCGAGACAGTCCGTCAGACACGAGACGCAAGACTTGAAGACGACTCGGCTGAGACTTCGGCGAACTCGGTCGATCCGCTCACCGAACGCACAAGAAAGGAAAACTTCACCTAACGACATTAACTTTGGCTGTTTCAAGGACTCTAGGATGAGGGAATTGTCACCGGTTTGTACCGGACCAACAGGCTGCCGCCTTTCGAGGCAATGCGCAGGTTAGTTCCCTCGGCAAGCTCCTTGCCGGTCGCGTTGAGTCGGGTTTTGCGGCGCAAGTCGTCGATAAATTCGACCGAGTAGGTGGCTTCAGGATTAAGCCCGTGAAGACCGACGATCAACCCCAGCAACTCGCATTCCAAATGGCGGAATGCCAGCACCAATCCCTCATCGAGGTCGGCGCGGTGAAATTGATAGGCCATAAACTGGTCAGGAGCGATCGACACATTCGACAGAGGGTAGAAGTCTCCGTACCAATACTTCCGATTCTCAGATGCCTCTGCCACCGACGCTTTTGCCACATCCATCGGAAAACCCGGAGCTAAGTAATCGAACTGCGCGATCAACCCAATGGTCGCGGCGCTGCGGAAGTCATACGTATCCGGCGTCCATGCACAAGCTGTGTGGAATGGAATATACTGGCTCAGACCGACTGTCTGAAGTTGATTCAACTCAGGGTGGCCCGGGGAACAACTTGTGTCACTTCTCCAAAGTGGCACGGAACGCATGCATGTCTCGATGTCGATCCTGCGTCCACCTGATGCGCAGTTGTCTATCATCAAGCCTGGATGTTGCGCCAGAAGACTGTCCCACATCTGGTAATGACCCTCAACATAGCGAATCTCGGTCATTCCCTGCCTATCCGGCGTATCATTGCCCCTCCAAAAGCCAAGAGGATCCATATTAAAATCATTTCTGTAGATATCGATTCCGTATTCGGTGATTCTCTTTGACAGGAGATCGGTCAAGAACTGCCGAGCTGCCGGGTCATTTAACTTGAAGAGACCGCCGTCTTTGCCCCCGAAGACAAATTCCGGATGCTCTGCTGCAATCTGCGTCCCGGCACAGACTCGTTCCGGTTCGAACCATAACAGAAATCTCATCTGGTTGCTGTGGCACCAGTCCGAGACGGGCTTCAGCCCATGGGGAAACTCATTCGGCTTGGCATACCAGTTGCCAACGCCATTGGGAAAGCCTCCTGGAAACCATGCGGCATCTAGCCACATCGTGTCCATTCCGATCTCACAGGCCGCCTTGGAAGCGGCAATCTGCCCGGCTTCCGTGGCCCAGTCGGCGCGGCTTTGCGAGTAACGGTCGAAGCACTGCAAGGCGCTGGGCAGCCTCGCCGGCTTGCCATCATGCTTCGGCACATACTCATAGAGCAGCAATCTGCGCCAGCGGTTGTGGGCGTCCGTGCGATCCCCTTTCCATGGCATGATGACGATACGTGGCGTACGGAATTTTTCACCTGGATGGAGCAACAAATGAGTGAGTTGCATGCCCGCTGCGACCCTCATGGAACCGCTGGCACTGCGCTCAAAGGCCGCCGCCCATTGCCCGGACCAACCAATTGCGGCAATCATTCCCGAACCGGCGTATTCCAGATTGAAAAACGGGAATGCACTTGTGTTAGAAGGTCGACCACCGGATGGGGCGATGCGGACGCTCTTGCCGGGTTCGATCACTGAATCTATCGGCTTGAATGACTGATCCCCACAAGCATCACCCTGCAGTTGGTGGAGTGTCATCGGCCCCTTGCCATTTGTAGGAGTGACCGTCATGTCGAGAGCCTGAATATTCTCGATGACGGGTGTATCCCGGTCGCCCATATTCTCGAAGAACAACACCCAATCGACTGCGGGATACGACTTGAAGACCTTTACATCAGCGGTGACGGCAAGACCGGTGAGCGGATCGGCCCACTTCACCAGATACCGGACGAAGTTCTGGTGATCGATCTTCTCGACAGTTTGCTTCCAGTTTTTCAGGAACCCGGACGATGGTTTGGCATCCATGGTGAATGAGAATGGCAGTGTTTCCGCAAACAGTGACTGATCTCGATTTTCATCAAGCCAGCGGATGCTGCCGTCGTCCATGACGAATCGGGCATCGGCCCAGTCCGCCTGGTCGTAGGAGGGACCATCCGGGGTGGTGTCAACTTTCAGAACGATGAGTTTTGTCGCATCAGGAATATTTATGCTAACTGGAAGCGGGGCTTCACCGCCCTTCAACGTCGGCGTATGGAGAACTTCCTTGTTAGCGATTTCGACGATGAATTGGACACTGCCATGAATTCCCTGGGTATCATAATTGTTGTCTATACCCATGCTGGCTTTGAACAGCTTTGCGCCCGCTGGCACGTCAACCGCTATCTCGCTGTTAGCATGGGTGCCGAGACCATGTTCGAAGTGGCTTTTGCCGATGGTTATGGGGGTATCCATGCACGATTGGCCAAAGTGGAGAGAGCTATAATCCTGGCGGCGGACATGAACCCCAATCCCTTGGCTTCCGGCGTCGGCCTCGACGGAGGCAAACGCCGTGCCGGCCCAACGGGTGACTTGCTGGATATCGTGGGTGCTGGCCATCACCGAATCCTTGCTGGCATCGGCAGGGATATCCTCCCCACGAGGGGCCTTGGCCGCTCCTTGGGCGTTTGCATGACAGTGCACGAGGGGCAGCCAAGCGGTCAACAGAAGCCATGAATATTTCCGCATCTGATGAATTGATATTGAAGGATCCCGGGAGGCTGGCTGGGGCACAATCACTGCCCCCCATAGATTGACTTCATATTCCAGCTCTTCAGTAGCTTGACGGTGACGTCTGCTCCCTTGCTGAACAGACTGATGCCCGTGTTCTCGGGAGCATAGCCACGGCGGGCGCTGAGAGCGGCCTGACGGTCATTAGCGAAGACTTCGACGAGGTTTTTGTCGATAAATATCCGCAGGGAGAGGTCTTCGCCGGGCTTGAGTTCAAAGGGAGCGTCAACGTTGCCGACCAGCAATGTCTTGGTTGCGGGGATATAGGAAATCCGGAGTCCGTTAGCCCCATCCTTGTCGCAAAGGACGTCTAGGCCGCACTCTTGTGACGTCGGGGCCTTGATCGTTAGTTCCAGTTCCAATGCATTGCCGCTGATTTGGGTGAGCTTGGTCGTGGCATCGCTTTTGACGGCGATGTCTCGTTGCTGTTTTTCGTCGCAGCGGAGTGATTCCAGCTCCTTCAATGGCTTGATCCTGAGCACACCATCTTTAGGCAGGTACAACTCACGCGGCAGTGACTGGACACCCGACGGCTCAATGGGCAGATCAACCAGCCAGGCCCACATCACCCGGCGGCCGTCCTTGGCGAGGACTGATTCGGGGGCGAAGAAGGATTTGCC
>JBAXCM010000247.1:0-7024 GCA_037141475.1 Verrucomicrobiota bacterium
CGCGATTCTCACCAACCCTCCAATCGTCATGATCCGCTCACGTCACCTGTTGTTTTTGTTCCCACTCTTCCTGCCACCGGTGGCGAGCGCCCAGCAATTCGGGGCGACCAACGCGCAAGTCATCACCCAGGCCATCGAATTCTTCGAGGTCCGCGTGGCAAACCCCGACACCGCGAAGACCGAAGCGGTCCAGCCGCTTGCCATCTACAATAGTGCCGATCCGGGACCCGCCAAGAAGTCCCCGGCGTTTCTCTCGGTTTCCCCTCTTCTGTCGGGTGCCGACGGGGGCAAACTCGCCATGACCGCCACCCTCAGGACGCAAGCCGCCTCCGGGGTGCCGCCCCAACAGTACCAGATCAACGTCACCGACCCGCACGGGAATATTGTGGTGGCTCCAACGAGTTTTCCCGGGGGTAACGCCGGCATCGCCGTGTCGATGAACATCACCATTGATCCCCTGCTCCATCCCGGTCCCTGGAAGATGGGAATCCTTTCGGGAGACACCCTCATCCACCAGATCGACGTGCGCGACGCCTCGGGCGATTGCCCCTCTTGCGGCAGTGCCTCCTGCCGGACTGAGGTCAATCTCGGCTGCGCCGAAACCACCATCCCCGTCGGGCCGGTCCTGTGCGGTCTGGGCCGCGTGTCACTCACCTGGTTCGACAGTTCCATCAACGGGACTTTCCCCGGCCGCGCCAACCTCCGCCTGAGGGCCGCGCCCGATGGCGTCGTGGTTCATGAAGCCAACGGCGTGATCGATTGGGTCAAGGTCTATCCCTCCCTCGCAACCACGGGGACGCCGGCGTGGATTGCCACGGTGGCGGGCAGCGGTGACAGGCTGATCGTCACGGTCACCAACGGTTCCACCGCGGAAATCCTCCGCGTGGTCAATATATCGAAATCCTCCAATGTGGTTACCATTGAGGAAAGGATCGCGCCCAACGGCAATGGCACCGGCGGCGATCTGTTCACTTCAACCTTCACCAGCAACCTCGCCACCGTGTCCGGCGTCACGACTGGTGTGGTCACCCTTTCCGAGCGCAACGGGTTGCGCAGCATCTCCGATACCATCTCGGACGATGGCTGCACTCGAACCGAAAACAGAATCGTGAGCGAGAAGAATGCCTCTGGCCAGATGACCGCCGTTTCCGCCGTCAGGACCATCTATCATTACTTCTCCTGGGGTCGTGAAATCGTCCGCGAGAACGTACTCGATTCCACGGGCGGATTCGCTCTGACCACCGTGCGGAACTACAGCGAAACCCCGGGAGCGGGCTTCGCCAGACTCGCCACCCTCACCCGGCCTGACGAATCAACCGAGACCCACACCTACTCGGGCACGGCTCACACCATCGTCACCCCGTTCGCAGGTCAGACCACACCCCTTACCAAGACCATCACCACCAGCGGCAACACCCGCACCGAGGAGGACAAGGTTGGCGGAATGACGCTTGCCAAGACGGTTACCTCGTTCGGAGAATCCAACTCAACCCGCACGGTCTTTGCCTCAACTACTGACACTCTCGTCACCGTGACCTCCTATGGCACCCGCGAGGCCGGATCGATCGCTGGCGGCAGGCCCGTGCGGGAGGACCGCCCCGACGGAACGGCCGTCGTCCACCAATATGAACTCACAGGGTCGGGGCTCAAGCACACCGTTCTCGACGGCCAGATCACCGGTACAACGCTTGCTTCCGGCACCAAGGTCGAGGAGGTCCGCAACGCCGCCGGCGAACTGTTTACCCGCCTCGCCACGCGCACCCAAGCCTCGGTCACCATCACCACGGACGAACGTATGGCCGTCAGCACCTCCGCCGACCGCTTCGGCCGCTATGCGCAATACACGTTGGCAACATCCGCGGGTAACGTGACCCTCTCATACTCCTACGGCTGCTGCGGGCCGCTGTCCGATTCGGACATCCACGGCGTCACCACCTACCGTGCGCTTGACGACCTCGACCGGACCCGCAAGGTCAACCGCCTCGGCGTGACGACTGAAACCACCTATGACGGACTCTCCGTGATCACACGGCGCTATGCCGAAACATACGTTGCGGGCACATTCCCCACTTCGTTCTCCACTGCCACTGATAACATCATTTCCCGCCAGACCCGCAATCTCGCCGGCACCAGCAGCACCTCGGAGTCCCCGGATCCTTCCGCCGTTGATGGGGACGGAGCGGGAGTTCCCGGAGCACTCACCGGCACCACCACCGCCACCAGCCATGGCGGCGGCATCACCACCACCACCGTCACGGTGCCGGACGGAACCCAAACCACCGTCGAATATCCGGACGGCCGCGGCGCCTCCACCTTCGGCACCCTCCGGCCCGGGATGGAATACACATACACCGTCAACGGCACCGGTCTGGTCACCACCAGCACCTACACCGGCAGCGTCGAAACCACCGTCACCCAGACCGACTGGGCGGGCCGCACCACCGATACCGCAAAAGGCACTATCACCGCCCATTACACCTATGACCCCGCCACCGGCCAACTTCAGAGCGTGGAGGACGCCGACCACGTCCTCACCCTCTACGGTTACAACACCCTTGGCGAGCGCACTACCACCGCCATCGACTTCAACAGCGACAGCGCCATCACCTACGGCACCGACCAAGTCACCCGGACCGAAACAATCCCCCTTAGCACAGGCGTCCTTCGGACCGCAACCTACGTCTGGAAAGACCGTGCCGGAGAAACGGCCGGCACCCTCGTCGCATATTCCGATAGAACCCCTGACGGCCTTCAATCATGGGGCTGGCGGATCGGTGCTGATAATCCCACCCACACTCAAGCCACCCTCGGCCTTGGCCGCACCGAAACCACCACGCGGCCCGACGGCTCATGTACCATCTCAACCTATGCCGGAGGGCTGCTCGACACCACCACCGAGGGCTACGTTTCAGGCGCCAGCATCGTACCCATCTTCACCTCCGCCGTGCGCGACGCAACCAATGTCGCCGGGTCGGGTTACGATCCGTTGAAACGTCCTCGCGATATCACCGACTCCCGCACCGGTCGCACCCGCACCGTTTACGTCTCCGCCACCTGCGACGCCGTGGCATCCGTCATCGACCCCGGCGGGCGCACGACATCCTTCACCTACGATTCCCGCGGCAACCGCCTCACGGTTGACGCTCCCGATACTGATGACGGGAGCGGACACGGAACATTTTTTGACAACCTCACCTCCACCTCCTACAATCCCGATGGCACGGTTCTCGGAGTCTCCGGTGGCCAAACCTATCCCGTCAGCTACACCTATGACTACGCCAGACGCATCAAGACCATGATCACCTCGCCGAACGCCGAACCTGCCACCACCAAATGGATTTACGCCCCTGACACAGGGCTCCTCACCGCCAAGCGATATGACGTGACCGCCACCAGCGCCGGTACAGGTCCCTCATATGGCTACACCGCTGCCGGCCGCCTCAAGACCCGCACATGGGTGCGGGGAGTCGTGACCTGCTATGGCTACGAGCACGGACTTCTGACCGCCGTCGATTACTTCGGCACCGTCACGGGCTGGAACAACTATCAGGATGCCTTGGACGCCCTTGACACGCTGCTGGAGGACCCGGAAGCATCTGAAGCGGCAATCACAGCCGCCGAGGAAGCCGTCGCCGCCGCTTATGCCGAAGGCATTGACACCGCCACCCCATCGGTGAGATACAACTATGACGCCTTCACCGGGGCCGACCAGAACGACCACGTTCCCGGGACCATCGAGACCGTCACCAGTGCCGGGCTTGTCTGGACCTACAAATATGACGGCGCCACGCTGCTCCCCCTATCTGAAACCCATCCGGTGGGCGGTACCTCGGTCACCCGCGTCATCACCCGTTCCTTCAACGCCCACGCCCGCCCCGGCGGTTTCACCCTAGGCACCAACGACGACCTGGACTCCGACCATACCGTTTCCTATGGCTACAACAATGCCGGAAGCGTCAATGTGGTCACCGGTGCCGGCAAGGTTTTCACCTACGGCTACGCCTACACCCAGGACACCTATGCCGGTGCCCCCCGCGCCGGAGTCGACGCCACCGCCACAGGTGCCATCAACGATTTCAAGCCCTACGCCCTTGCGGCCCCCAAACACACCGTCATCCGCACCTACGAGGGCACCCGCGACGCCCTGGTCTCCATTGACAATAAGATTGGCACCTCGGTTTCCTATTACTTATATGAGGTGAACAATTTGGGACAGCGTGAAACCCTCTACACCACCGGACGTGCCTTTTCCGACCTCTCCCCCAACCACAACTGGGCTTGGCGCTACGATGCCCTCGGGCAGCTCACCACAGCCACCTGCGGCTGGGATAGCACCCTCAGCCGCACCTATACTTTTGATGACATCGGCAACCGCCTCACCGCCACCACCGATTCCGGTGAGGAACAAACCACCACCACTTACACCCCCAATCGTCTCAACCAATATGCATCGATCAGCCCAAGCGCCATGCTCCCTCGCCAATACGATGCCGACGGCAACCTCTATACAGACGCCGCGGTCAACGCCGTTGGCTGCGGCCTCAAGTTCAAGTGGGACGGCGAGAACCGTCTCACCGCCGTCTGCAAGGACGACGAGGGAAGCACCCTGCTGGCCAGCTACGCCTACGATTACCTCGGCCGCCGCATCCGCAAGACCACAACCGCGGCCGCCGGGGCGGTCTCCGACACTGCCTATGTCTATGACGGATGGAATGTCGTTGCGGAATACGCAATCAGTGGTTCCTCCGCCACCCTCACCCAGACCTATACCTGGGGCCTTGACCTCTCTGGCTTGCTACAGGGCGCGGGCGGCGTCGGCGGG
The DNA here is from genome assembly GCA_037141475.1 of Verrucomicrobiota bacterium. Taxonomy (GTDB): domain Bacteria; phylum Verrucomicrobiota; class Verrucomicrobiia; order Verrucomicrobiales; family Akkermansiaceae; genus Luteolibacter. Next base: position 4,823 of record JBAXCM010000247.1, read on the forward strand.
CTGCTGTGCATCCACCGAGGTCCCGGCACCGCAATCAATGGCGACCGCACATGGAACGATGCTTTCTATCCGACCTTCGACGGCAACGGCAACGTAAGCGAATACTTTGACAAGGACGGGACCCAAGCTGCACACATCGAATATGACCCGTTCGGACGGATCGTCAACAGCACCGGCAGTCCAGAAGATTTCACCTACCGCTTCGCGACCAAGCCGCAGGATTTTGAGACAGGCATCTACTACTACGGGTATCGTTACTACGATCCCTTCACCGGCCGCTGGCCATCCAGGGACCCCATCGGGGAAAGAGGTGGAAAGAACCTGTATGGGTTTGTGAGGAATGATGGAGTTGCAGTACAGGATTATCTTGGGCTAAGTGGATCCCTGCCGGGAGATGGGCCATGGGGCCCCTCGCTTGCGAGGATGGTACCAGAAGCGCCGCCGCCTTCGCCATTTTTGTCTGCGCGACCGCGAGACGGTTGGATAAGTTATTCAAGTATCTATGAGCAAGCCGATGGGAAACCACTGTCAGATTTAGATCTTTGGACGCTTCTTTGGTCGCGGCCTGGTGTGTTTGACAAAGGGCATTTGGACCCAAAGCGCATTCCGCCTCCTGGTTCGCCGGTGGTTAATAATGGTGTTCTTAAGCTCTGGGATCACAAAGCAGGCGAGACTGATATAGATTCGATCGTGACTGTTGCGGCTGGGGTCGATTGCTGCCTCCATGGTAGTGTCTCGATTAAAGTAAATTATATGGTCATCAATGTAGAGGCATTAAATCATTTGTTTGACGATTACTTCTGGGCCTGGGTAAGGCAAGAAAACTACTGGGGAACTGTAGCTCACGAGCTTTCTCATATTCGTTCGTATTCGGCAAGGGTCAAGGCCATTGTGGATGATAAGAATATGCATACAGGGCCTTGCTACAAGACATGGATGGAAGCTGATAAGGCTGCCGAGGTAGAAGAAAAGGAACTTAACGATCTGCTAATAATCAAAGCCAACAACCTAGAAGCTGTCCATACGCAAAATGACGGTTTTGACACGGCATCGGACGGAATAGGCCGTGGATGGCATGGCCCTGGCGGCCCCAATCCATGAGCACAGTATCCAGAAACCATTTGTTCTCATTTGCCGTGCGGTTCCTTTCCGTGTTGCTGATTGTGTTTCTCGTCTCGAGATTAGCAGTTACCTGCAATCGGTTCAGCGAAGCTACGTCGGTCGTGGCAAATGACATCCCTCGGGACGCGGGAAGTAGCGTTCTTGAGACTCTTGAGAGAGGCAATGCGCAGAACATGCGTCCCGTCAAGATTTCCGAGGAGGCGCGCAATTTGCTCCCCAATGCCGCTGTCGGTCGCTTCAAGTGCGCCCATGAACAGTCATCTGCGAAAAAGTGCCACGCCGGTTCGGGTCTACCCCTGGACGACGACGCGCCGCGTACCCTCCAAAATCCGACCGAGCGTTCAACAAAAGCTATTCGACAAGTACAATGACACTAGCAATAATGATAACCATATTGATTGCACTTGCGCTTCTTGCGATTGCCTTCAAAACTAAAGGGGGTTTTCAGATCGTGGCCCTGACCCTCCTCGTAATGGCACTGCCGCGACCGATCCACAGTGTGAGAGTCTTCTTTTGTGATCCTAGGATCTCTTGGGATTTGGAGTTATCTGAAATAGCCAAAAATCAAATTCGCACTTGCGTAAGAGCAGACGATCACCGAAATTTCAGCCCAGTCACATTCTCTGTGTTCGCGTTTATTGAGCAATTCGTGGGCCTTGAGGAGTATGGAACAACCGTTGATATTAAACGTGATGGTGAGTTGTATGTCGTGTTGGTCGATCGGAGCAATGATAGCTCTGCCCGCCAACGATGGCAATATAAAGTAACACCCAACTTTCAAATCGTGGGAAAGAGTCCGCTCAAACTTCCGATATACTGATGCCTATTTGCTGGCCACCTCAAAGGGTGCATGACAAATTTATTCCGTTAAGCCGCGTAGGCGGCATGGCGTGCGAGCCAGAACGTGTTGAGGCGGCCTCCAGCGTTGAGACAACGCATAGCCATGACGGCGTTGGCACCTTCCTCGGTCCAGAACATGCCTGATTGCTTGCAGCGTAAGCGCTCAATAGCCGGCCACTAGCCAAGCGGGGGCATTGGTAGCATACATAGTCACGTATGCAATCTACATCATCTGAACCC
>JBAXCM010000248.1:0-7008 GCA_037141475.1 Verrucomicrobiota bacterium
GATCGGCTCCAAGTCGAGGCTGGCGGCAACCCAGTCGATGGCAGCGGCCGAGATGTATCCGAAGTGATGCTGGACGAGGTGGAGCAGCGGCAGGGTCGCCGATCGCTTGTTAGAAGGATAATGGGAAATTCGTTCAGCGGCCTCCGCTGCCAAACCAGCTGTCACAGCAAAGGGTGTGAAATGTGGGGTGCCCGGCGTGGTGTGAGACGCGATGGATTCGTCAATAATGGAATGGGACATAGACCGATGCGGAGAGTTGTGAATGAACTGAGCGATTGTTTCCTGTGACCAATAACCCATCCCTCAGCGGTCGCACTCGCCCATGACGAAATCCAGCGAGCCGAGGATGGCCGGCACGTCGGAGACCATGTGGCCGGGCAACAGGCGTGAGATGATGGACAAGTTGCAGAACGAGGGGCTGCGGATTTTGAGCCGGTAGGGGACGCCGCCGCCTTTGGAATGGATGTAAAACCCGAGTTCGCCTTTGGGGTTTTCCGCAGCAAAGTACACCTCCCCCGGCGGCGCGTCGATGCCCTGGGTGGATACCATGAAGTGATGGATGAGTTCCTCCATGGACATGAGCACCCGCTCCTTGTTGGGCAACATGCTCTTCGAATCCGCAAGGTTGACCGGGCCCGGAGGCATTTTATCGAGCACTTGGCGGCAGATGGAGACGGCTTGGCGCACTTCCTCCATGCGCACCTGATAGCGGGCATAACAATCGCCCTCCTGCGCCACCGGCACGTCAAAATCGTAATTTTGGTAGCCGAGGTAGGGGCTATCTTTGCGGAGGTCGCGCGGCACGCCGGAGCCGCGCAGGTTTGGGCCTGTGAGGCCCCAAGCGACCGCAGATTCAGCACTGATCACGCCAATGTCCATCATCCGGTCACGGAAAATCTTGTTTTTATCGAGCAATTTGGACACTTCATCCAAGGCGATGAGGCAGTCGTGGAGGAAGCTTCTAACGGAAGTCTCAAACCCTGGCGGCATGTCGCGGAGTTGGCCGCCGACGCGGGTGTAGGAGGTGGTGAAACGGGCACCGGTGAGCTGTTCGCAGAGGTTGTGGACTTTTTCCCGCTCGGTCATCGTGTATAGAAATACCGTCATGGCTCCCACATCCATGGCACACACACCGATACCCAATAAATGGGATGACAGCCGGGCCAGTTCGCAGCAAAGGACCCGCAGGGCCTGGCCGCGTGGCGGTAGCGTCCAATCCATGAGTTTTTCCACGGCGCAGGCATACGCGACGTTGTTGGCCAACGGTGCCAAGTAGTCGAGGCGATCGGTGTAGGGAACAAACTGGTTGTAGTGCATGCTCTCCGCGATTTTTTCGTCCCCGCGGTGGAGGAATCCGATGTCCGGGTTGGCTGAATGGATGATTTCTCCGTCGAGTTCCAAAATGAGTCGCAGCACGCCGTGGGTGGCGGGGTGGGAAGGGCCCATATTGAGGACCATGCGTTCGCCCACCATGTCGGGGGTGGCCGCGTGGTAGAGTTCGACGGCCTTCGCCGCACGGGCGAGGGGATCCGGGGCGTCAAGTTCGGTGGGGGTGGTGCTCATGCGTTTCGCCGCGCCAAATAAGGCGTTAAAAGGATTCAGACGGCAAGGCGTTTGTGAAAATTGTTCGAGCCCGGTTACATTCACGCCCGATTCAATCCGCAACCTGGCAAGTCGTATGAAGTGAGGTTTCATCGAGTAGGCATCAGCTTACGAAACTGTAGTCATAGGGCTTGCGCATCTCGCGGGCGACATGGGCGTTGCCTTCCTTGGCATGCTCGCCGGTAAATAACTCCTTGTCCGGATCCCACTGGAGTTTGAGTCCGGTGCGCAGCGAGATCGCCCCCAAGTGACACACCGAGGCCGAGCGGTGACCGATTTCCACCGCGCAGATCGGGTCCTTGCGGGATCGGATGCAGTCGAACAGGTTGCCGTAGTGATTGTAGCTTAGATTGAGGCGTTCGGCACCATCCGGCAATGGTTTGCTGAGCAGTTCGCGGTCGGTGGCCTTGATCTCATCGCGGTTGACCCAGATCCAGCCAGCGCTGCCTTCGAAGCGAATGCCATTGCGCTGGCCCTCTTTCTTGATGACTCCGCCAAACGGGTCTTCGTCGGGAGTCGAGCGGACGTTGAAAATCACCCCGTTCGGATAGGTGAACTTCACTTCGTAGTCGCTGATGCAGGTGTAACCGCCCGGAATGGGTGTGGAGATGGCCTTGCTTTCCACCAGAGTGGGTGCCGGCAAGCCGATCGCCCAATAGCCGATGTCCATGTGGTGGGCACCCCAATCGGTCATGGTGTCACCGGAGTATTCATACCAATTACGGAACATCCGGTGACACCGCTGGGGCATGTAGTCCGCCTTGGGGGCCTGGCCCTGCCAGAAATCCCAGTCGAGTCCCGCAGGCACGGGCTGGCTGGAGAACGGGCCCTCGCGCCGTCCGGCGGGTACATAGATCACGACTTCCTTGAGTTTGCCGATGCGGCCGTTGCGGACCAGTTCGCAGGCCAGGCGGAAGCGTTCGCTGCTGCGCTGTTGCGTGCAGGTCTGCAGGACCACCTTGTTCTCACGCACCGCTTTGATCACACGCTTGCCCTCGTCGATGGTCAGGGTCAACGGCTTCTCCGAATAGATGTCCTTTTTGGCTTTGGCCGCGGCGATATTGACCAGGCTATGCCAGTGGTCCGGGCAACCGTTGACAATGACATGCACATCGTCGCGCTCTAGCAGTTTTCGGAAATCGGAGTATCTCTTCGGGGCCTTGCCATTCTGCGTGAGATATTCCACGGCTCTGTCCAAATGGTTCGTCGAACGAGCGGACACAGGCGCAGCCTATGCCGGTTAACGCGTGGGCAAGTCGCAACTCGGCGTTTGCGGACACCTCATCATGGGCGCGTCTGCCGGGCTCCTCTGGATCACTCTTCGACCTCACGCACATGCTTTTTATGCTCAGCCACAATCTTGGCCTCCAACTCGTGCGGCACTTCTTCGTAGTGGTCGAATTGCTCGCGATGGCGGCCACGGCCTGCCGACAAGGCACGCAACTGACTCGAATATTTGTACAACTCGGCCTGTGGCACCTGGGTGACAACCACCTCGAAGCGGCCCTCGGTTTCCATACCCATGACCCGACCGCGTCGGCCGGATAGGTCGGCCATGACTGAGCCCACCGCGTCGGATGGCACCTTGACGCGCAACAGCATGATTGGCTCCAGCAGGCGGGGTGTGGCCAGCAGGAACGCCTCGTTGAAGGCGGCCTTGCCGGCGATTTGGAAGGCGATGTCCTTGGAATCCACCGGGTGCTGCTTGCCATCGTAAAAGTCCACCTTTACGTCGGTGACGGGAAATCCGGCGTAGGGGCCGTGGGTGCAGGCGGTATGGACGCCTTTTTCGACGGATGCGACGAATACGCGGTCCACATTGCTGCCGACTAAGGAATTGGTGAAGACGAGGCCGCTTTCCGAAGGCAGGCTCTCGACGCGCAGCCACACTTCTGCGAATTGGCCGGCACCGCCGGTTTGTTTCTTGTGGCGGTATTTGGAATCCCCCTGGCGTTTGATGGTTTCGCGGTAAGAGACGCGCGGTTCGACGAGTTCGACTTCCACGTTGAAGCGGCGTTTGAGTTCCTCGGCGACGATCTGAAGTTGCAACTCGCCTTGGCCGGAAACAATCGTCTGGCCTAACGATGGATCGAAATGGAATTCAAACGTCGGATCTTCCTCGCGCAAAATCGACAACCCCTCGCCGAGCTTGTTCAAATCCGCCCGCGACTTCGCCACCAAGGCACCGCGGGTATTGGCTGCGGGAAATGCCACCGTCGGCAGAACCACCCGCCGTGACGGCGAGCAAAGGGTGTGGCCTGTTAGGGTTGAACGCAATTTCACCACCGCGCCAATGTCCCCGGCGTGCAGTGCGCCGACCGGTTCGCGGTGCGAACCATTGACCCGGTACAACTGGCCGATGCGCTCACTCTCACCGCGGCTGGCATTGTATAACTCGGTGCCCGTGGTCACATCCCCGCTATAGACCCGGAAGTATGAAAGCGTCCCGACGTGCTGTTCATGCATCGTTTTGAACACATAAGCGACCGTTACCCCGTCGTCCAGCGACACGGTCACCGAAGCTCCATCGGGAGTGGCGGCCTCCACGGTGGCGCGGTCCACCGGTGAGGAACCATATTTGGCGATAAAATCCATCAGGCGCGACACACCGACGTTTTTCGCGCCCGAGGCTGCAAACACCGGCACCACCAGGCCTTTCTGCACGGCGTCATGCACATGAGCCCGCAACTCCTCTTCAGTGAGCGTGCCCTCCTCGAAGAACTTCTCCAACAGGGAATCCTCGGACTCTGCCACCATATCGATCAACTGGCGGTGGAGTTCCTGCACGCGTTCCTTGAGCTCACCGTCGGCGGGACGCTCCTCATAGCGGCCGCTCCCGTCTTCGGCAAACGTGATCACTTCCGAGCGCATCACATCGAGCACCGAGCGGAAGCCCGGTCCGGCGTCCACCGGCAAGGTCATCGGAAATACCCGCGCCCCGTAGTGGTCGCGGGCTTCCTCCAGGATTGCGTCAAAACGCGTGCGTTCCCGGTCCAATAGGTTGATCACAAGAAACTTGGGAATGTCATAGTCACTGGCTGCCGCCCACACCTCGTCAGCTCCCGTTTCCACGCCGTTTACCCCGCTGATGATGATCAAAGCGAAATCCGCCACCCGAATTGCGCTCAACGGTTCGCTGACAAAATCCGGCATACCTGGGCAGTCGATGGCGTTGATTTCGCGGCCGAGCCACTCGGAAGTAAGCACCGTGGCATGGATCGACTGGTGGTGTTCTTTTTCGTCGGGGTGGAAATCGGAAACGGTGTTCCCCTGTTCGATGGTGCCTGCCCGCTGGATGCGCCCTGCGCACACCAGCATGGACTCGCACAACAGGGTTTTGCCGGTGGCGGCGTGACCGACCACCGCAAAATTGCGGATTTCTGGCGCTAGGAAGTCTTTCATGTTTGGGTATCGTATGGTTGTGGGTTAACGGATAGCTCACTGCGTCCATCCATCTGCATTTGAGCAATTCTGCCCCTCCCCGTCAACTCCACGATTGCTCACGCAAAACCAAGCGCCTATTTAGGCAAAATCCGGTCACTCGGAACCGCCTCGGCGCGGCGCCCCAGCCCGCCACAGCCAGATGGAACTCAAGGAGTGGCGGCGTCCTCGCCGCCATGGCCCACATGCGGAGCCAGGGCGGTCGTCTAGCGGGGAGCGCCGCCATCCTGGCGGCATCGTCCGGCATCCTGCCGAACGAGTATAAGCAAAGCGCCTGAAAAGGCCAAAGCTTGTTCTGCAGCATGGGCGACGCTGGAGCGAGCGGCTTTCGCCGGGACAGCACCTGCGCATTGGATTGCGGCACGATGCCGCCAAAAAATCATTTATTCATGTAGGGATTTCGATCTATAAACGATTGCTGTCGCCATAATTTTGTATTTATCTCATCTGGGGCACTCGTCCACTGGTGGATGGCCGTAGCCAAACTCCCACCCGCTGATTCAGCCGGTCAAGATTGGCTCTGTGGCTTTCTCTGGGCTGGAGATTCCGAATGAGGGCAATAACTAGAATTCTTTTCGATCACAGGCGCTCGTATTCGCTGTGGTTAAGATCAGTGTCCGGCATTCAGAGAGTCAAATTAAGCGGGACCGGTCAGACCTAGCATTTTTTGCGTTGGATTTCGCCTGCCCGTTCGACCTTGCCAAGCTCGACCGTGAGACGGTGGGCCAGCTCTGCCAAGTCCTTTTGCGCCATTCCTGAGGTGAGCGGACCATTCTCCCAAGGAAGCTCTTCCAAAAGACTCCAATCGATTGCGCTTTTAAGTGCCTCGCAACTCGGTGAGAATGCGAAGGCCTGCCACGCAGGGCCGCACTGGCCTTCCCACCCGACATCTGTAAAGTCCTTGGCGTAGCGCTCTGTAACCCGGGAAGGAAGGGCACCAGTGCCGGTAAGTAGCCTGCTGCGGGCACATAGGGCACCAACTACATGACTGGTTGCGGCGGTGAGCTGATCTCGCTGCAGGTTGTGTTGTTTGGTAAGGTCTGCAGCCGTCTGCGGCATAGTGACGGGATACCTGCTGGCGAGGTCGAGATATTTGAAATCGAGAATTTTTAGTCCATTCGCTCCAAGCAGCCAATTGTAATCGGCACCGGTGAGATCGCGGACCCGGTCGGCTAAGCGCCGGGAAAGTTCGGTACTGCCAGTCTCCACAAGTGTCACGAGCTTGCGGCTCACCCCACACCAATTCGCGAATTCCTGCTGAGATGCCGGGCTTGACCGCCCCAGACCAAGCGCGAATAGTGATCGTAAATAGGTAAAACGATGTAGTTTGTCCTCCCACTCTGCCACAAACCGTGGTTTCACTACGAGTTGATAGGGTTTTGTTTCCTCGATAGCGAGGTTTGGATCAGCAGGTTCCATGAGGGAAGGATATCCTAGGAAACCACTTTTGCCTAGAAAAAATGAGTCGATCGTATCTCAAATAAGATGAGAATAAATCGACTTCCATAAAAAGCGAAAAAACATATGGCCGCGTTCATGAAGCTGCCAATACTTCTCTTGTCACATGAGAAATTGGCTTCCCGCCTCAGTAAAGAATCACCGCAGCAGCCCCCCCTCACGGCTGGAGGCCCACACACGGACCTCCAGTACCGTCCCGTTCACTACATCCCTTCAACACCCCGCCAGACAAATTCCAATTAGGTCCGTCCTGCCTCAGATTACAACCGGTTCCTACCGCAATATTCAACTCACGCTTGACTGCGTCGCCCTCGTGCTCAACCTGAGCGTCTACACTGGCGAAAGCATGGCTGGAATCGGGAGGCGTCTCAAGATAAGCAGGGAAGCGGTTTCAAAGCACTGCAAGAAGATCAGCAAGGATTTTAACATCCCACTTTCTCGTGCCATGAGAAGTGAGGTGGACCCCGAAATTCAGGCCAGTGGCTAAGCTATGATTGAGGTGTGCGC
>JBAXCM010000249.1:0-6978 GCA_037141475.1 Verrucomicrobiota bacterium
GGAGCAACGTTATTATCTGTCCAATTACGTGATGGGCAGCGGCAGCCGAGATCTCGAATTTCCGCAGGGCCTTTTCGGGCTTTGGACCACCGATGACGATCCGCGCTGGGCCGGCGACTATCACCTTAACTACAACTATCAGGCGCAATTCTACGGGCTTTACTCCAGCAATCACATTGAGCAGGCGGACACCTTTGAGGCACCGGTACTTGCTTTCATGGAACGTGGCCGGGCTGCCGCGAAGGACTTGCTCAAGACCCGTGGCGTCTATTATGTGGTGGGCATCGGTGCCAAGGGTGTCCAGTCCTGCAAGCCCAACACTTTTCTCGGGCAGAAGAGCAATGCCGCCTATTGCTTGGCGAATATGGCCATGCGTTGGTATCACACCTACGACACCGCCTACGCCAAGAAGGTCTATCCGTTTGTGCTGGAGGTCGCCAATTTCTGGGAGGACTATTTGAAGTACGAGGACGGGCGTTATGTGATTGTTGACGACGCCATTGAGGAGGATCATGCCTTGACGGACTTCAACCCGATCGTCTCTTTGGGCTTGGTTCGCACAACTTTTGAGCTGGCGACGGAACTAAGCAACGCGCTGGGTGTGGACTCTGCTCGCGTCGAGAAGTGGCAGCATATTTTGAAACATCTGAGCGCGTTTCCCACGCAGGAAAAAAATGGAGTGACCGTGTTCCGCTACACCGAGAAGGGGACAGATTGGGTAGAGGGTAACACCGTCGGAATCCAACATATCTATCCGGCCGGGGCGATCGGACCGGACAGCGACCCGAAACTTCTTGAGATATCTCGAAACACCATCCGCGTGATGAACCGGTGGATTGATGGCAACGGCATGAGTAGCATCTATGCCGCAGCCATCCGCGTGGGGTACGATCCGGAAGCCATCCTCAAGGAATTGACCCACATGGTTGTGACAGTCGGGGATGTCAACGGGTTCACAAAAGGCAATGTTCATGGCGTCGAGAACTGCAGCATCGTGCCAAATGCCATCAACGAGATGCTCTGCACGGGCTACGGGCATGTTCTGCGTGTGTTCCCTGTGTGGCCGAAAAACAAGGATGTTCGGTTCCTCAATATCCGCACCTGGGATGCCTTCTTGGTCTCCAGCGATCTCAAGGGGGGTACCGTTCAGTCCGTCAAGATTCACAGCGAGAAGGGCCGACTCTGCACCCTGGTGAACCCATGGCCGGGCAAGGCAATCGATGTCTATCGCGACGGCAAGAAGAGTGAGACTCTCAAAGGCGAACGGATCGCGATCAAAACCGAAGCCGCCACCACGCTCGTGTTGGTAGTCGAAGGTGTGGCGCTGCCGGGACTGGAGTGAATACCGGGAATCCTGTGATCCTGTGACTACCGACAATTGACGGCTGGACAAGCCAAGTTTTTTGTGGGATTTGCTCCCCCGATCTCGCCGCCGGGAACCTAGTGCATGACCGGGTTGGCAACGCGCAGATCGTCAATCACCACGTGCTGCAGATCCTCGGTTAGGAGCAGATGGGAGCCCGACTCCAGAGCCGTCGCCACTACAAGGCTAATGGTTACGTTCTTCACTGCACCAATTTTGTGTGACACCGGGTTATCCAATTCCAGGCATCGAGAGCGACCTGTGCGTGGTCCGTTCAGGCGCTTCCTTCTCAATACTGCGGGTGTCACTTGGCTGGCTCGATGGTGATGCGGCCGGGAGTGGAGACGCCGTGAAGGCCGCGCTCGTACATATCTTCGGCCATGGCGGTTGGCACAGCAAAGGCACCGGCACAGACGGCTTTCATGCGATACTTCACGGACCACTCGGCATTGGCGTTGAGGCCGAGGAAGAACAGGCTGCGGTCCTCGCGCAATTCGGCAAACTGGGTGCCTGGCACCGTGTTGGCGCCAGACTTCAGGTCGCCGGCCAACACCTCAAAGCCGGCTGGCAGCAAATCAACAACCGCTAGGCTGGTTAGATTGCGACCGGATACGTTGCGCACTCGCAGCACCACATCGACTGGATCGCCGGCACGCAGTGCCTGGTCCTTGTGCAGCGGGGAAATTTCGCGCGAAACCTCGAGGCCACTGCGTTCGGGGCCGGTGGGTTTGCCGGAGTCGTAGCCTTGCTCGACAACTTGATAGAACGCGCCGATGTCACCATTGCCCTTTTGTTGGCGCTCAAACCGCAGTGCGGTGGTGGCGGGGGCGAAGGCCGCATGAAGGATCCCCGGGCCGGGACCTGCAAGCAATTGCGGGGTGGGTTCGCCAGTCGTGATGCCGAGGATAGAGACCTCGACGCCGGTGCTGCGGGCCAGATCGCTGTAGGCCTTCAAGGCCAGCGTTATGTAGGAACAAGCAAGCGTGTTGAAACTCTGATCGCGCAGCGGTTTCATGATCGGTTCCAGCGCCTCGATCCCGAATTTCTTCGCACGCTCGGGGAAATGGCGGCATTGGATGTAGAAGATGCCGATGTCCTCCATCGCCGGGGTGCGGTAGTAGGCCCACGCTTCGCTCTTGTTGGGGGCTTTGTCGGCAGCCCGGGCCTTGATACAGGCATCTAGCAAATTATTGGCTTCGGCGTCCTTTTTGAGCAACATATAAGTGGCAGCCATCCACGCGGCTGAGGCGCGGGACTCCCATTGACCCTTGAATTTTGCGGTTAGGGTATCTCGCAGGTTGAGCAATTGAGGGGCGGGATTGGTTCCGTTGCGGGCCAGCAGATAGATGGCATACGCCTGCATCTCAGCATCTTCAACGGAACTCACGTTGGCGCGGGCGCTGCGGGCCGCATATTTCAGAGCGCCTGTCAGCAGGGGTTCCGGAAGCGTGTGGCCCAACAATTTTGCCTCACTCAGGAAGTGCAGAACATAGAGCGAGTGGAATTCCAAATCAGAGGATGGACCGGCAAACCAATAGCCAAAGCCGCCGTCGGCGCGCTGGCGGGCGGCGAGTTGGCTGATGGCAGAGGTCAAGGCGGCAGCGGCATCTTTGGGGGCGATGCCGAAATCCGCCTCGGTGGCGGCGATGAGTTTGACCATGGCGCGGCTGGTTATTTGCTCTGAGCACCCGTACGGGTATTCGCGGACGTAGGCTTCCAGCCCTCGGGCCAAACCCAGCGGCGCAATGCTGGCAGTGACCTCTGCATGCCGGTATTCCTGATAGAGAGTGCGTTTTACTTTCAAGTCAGCCGAGCCGCTGCGGAACCAACCGGTGGTGACGCTGGTCAGGTGGTGGGTGGCAGGGCGCACGCTCAAGGTGGTGGAGCGGCGGACGGATTCGCCGCCGCCGCTGGCCTCGAACTTCAAGTCCGCTGCGCCGAGTTTGTCCTTGGCTCGGAAGCGGAAGCGCACGATTCCCTCACTTCCGCTGGCCAACGCCAGCGATGTTCGGGTTTCGCCGATGACCTCGAGATGCTCGGAGGCGCTGGCATGGATCTGGATCGCCGTTTCGCCAGTGGCTGTCAGGTGATTAAAGACAGAGACGGCGGCCTCAAATTCATCTCCGGGCGTGACAAACAACGGCGCGTTGGGTTGCACGATGATGGGCGCTTTGACCAAAGTCGCACTGGCCGTGGCTCCGACGGCACCCGCATTGCAACCAACCGCCATGATGCGCAGATTGCCGTTGAAATAATCCGGCACCTGCCACTTTACCTCGCTGCGTTTTGGGCCGGCGTCGATGATGCCCGACCAGTAAACCACGGGTGGCTCCTGACGGCGTTTGAACGGGTTGAGGTGCAGCGAGAGCGCCGCATCGCCGTCGCCGCCGAAGGCCGCCGTGCCTTTGAGAAAACGGTACTCGGGCAACAGCAGGTCCAGCCATTGCTGGGTGCGAACTTCCAGTGCTTGTTTGCGCAGGAAAAAGTCGAGCGGTTGCGGCAATTTGTAAGAAGTGATCTGGTGAATCCCTTCGTCCACCGCATAAATCACCAGCCGGGTTGGTTCGTTAGAAGTGATGCCAAACACGGCCTCGGCACCCGGCCTGATCTCGCGCGGCGCGTCGAGTTGATAGGCCAAGGTCTTTTTCGGGGCCAGTACCCGAACAGGCTCGGCAGCATAACTCAGCGGACTGTGAAATACCTCAGGCGAGGTGGTCGAGCGCACGAAGGCGGCATTGATATAGTAGGTGCCCTCGGCATCGTCGGGAATCTTGATCGTCAACGTGCTTTCCTTGGTTGCGGTCTTGAACCACTGCGCGACGAACACGTGATCGCGCTCCAATGTCACCAGCCCGGCACCGGCATACGGTGCTGATAGATGCACTTCGATTTCTCCGCCAGGCATGACTTCATCTTTAGACAGCTGCATGCGAAGCTCGGCCTCGCGATCCACGCTGGCGTGGTTATCGCCCTTGCCGACCACGCTGAAGGGCACTGCACAGCGCACCACGCTGTCGGCATCAATGAGTTCCATGCGGAAATCTCCGGCTTTGCCGGTAGGGATTTGATAGTCCGTTTCACCGGCGGGCAAGTTCAGCGGTTCTTCGGCAAGTTGGCGTTCTTTGTGGGTGGAAACATAGGCATAGTTGCCGTTATCCAGTTTGGTTAGGACGGAAACCTGGCGGATTTCAATCAGGCGGCGGCGCAGACCATTAAATGCAACGGGTTTTAAATCGCGTCCGACTGCTAACAACTTAAGCGCGCTGCCGCTGTCTTTGGCGAGGTAGTCGAGCTTGGCATCGGCCTTCCATCCGATCACTGCGGCATAGGGCGAGACGAGATAGGTGGAGGAGCTGCGCACGCTGCGGCCGCCTTCACGCTCGAAAGCTTCGGTGAGGATGGCGGCGCGGAAGGTGGCGTCCTTGATCGTGTCGAATGGCAGCTTGAAGGTGGCGAGGCCTTGGTCATTGGTAGGGGTTTCGCCGAGGTCGATGGTGCGGCCGGCCAGGGATTTCTCGGCTTTTTCGTTATCGATATAGAAAGCAAAGCCGGGCCATTGCGGGAAGCCAAAATCTGCGGGTGAGAGTTCGAGGCGCATCGTCACGCGGCGCTGCGGAGCGGCCTCCCCGAAGAGCGATTGCACCGACACCACGGCATCGGTGGCCTTGCAATCGATCCAACCGGCCGGTGGCGCTGGGTCCAGCTTGGTACTCACTTTCATGCGGTCCGGCTGGAATTCCTCCACCCGGATGGCGGCTCGGCCGAGGCGGAACAGATGTCTGCCCTCGCTGTCGAGCACGTCCACGGCGATCCGATAGGTTCCGAGAGCTGCGCTTTCCGACAAGGGAAAATCACAGGCAAAGAAGCCATCGAATGGCAGGCGGGTATTTTGGGTGGCAACATCCCGACCTTGGGAATCAGTTAGAATGATGGCCAGAGGCAGTCCTTCCAGCACGGGTTGCCAGTCGTGGCGGCGCACGATGAAGCCGCTGTGGAGGGTGTCGCCGGGCCGATAGACACCGCGTTCGGTGAAGACAAAGGCTTCCACGGCCTTGATCCGCGAGGCGAGCACGCCTTCCACCTCGAAGCGCGAGTAGTCGAGGTTAGGGAGTTGGTATTCGTTGAGCGGCAGATACGAGGTGTCGTCGCCTTTGGTGGCCAGCACTGCCACCGGCAAGCGCTCGCCGGTGCAATGCGTGAAAGGGGCCAGGCGGGCGTGGCCGGTGGCGTCGGTTTGGGTGGCTTCCAGCACGGTACCATTGCAGGCCAAGGCGCGGATTTTCACATCGGCCACCGGTTTGCCGGCACCGAGGGCCATGACATAGACATCTCGCGAGCCGTCGGCACTGGCTTTCACTAACATCCCGAGGTCGGTCGCCATGACCAGGCGTTTGGTAGCCGTGCCCTCGGAGCGATGCCAGCCGTCCTGAGCATCGTCGGAATCCTGATTATCTTGTTCGTGCCATGGTTCGCCCCGGGCTTCACTGACTTCCTCGATGCGCGAATAGACGTCATCACCCGCATTTTTGATGTTGTTCTTTTTGACGGGCTCGACCGTGACAATAAAGACGCCGCAACCGCCGGGTTGTGGCTCTGGCGTGATGAGTGGCGGGGCCTTTGAGATATCGATGACCGTTTGGGTGGCCTCCCACTCGTTGTGGTGCGTCACGGCAACCACCCGGCTCCATTTCTGGGCGAGGTTGTCCTCCGATATGGCGGAGTTCGACAGATCCGCGGTGGCCATCTTGCCATAGGTGAACGACACGAGGTGTTGGAATTGGGACACCGGGATCCGGCTGAGGGTGATGCGCAGGTGGTCGATGCCACGCGATTGCACGATGAGCTTGCGTTCGCCATCGAGTGCCAGCACGTTGCCCTTTCCTAACAGACGAGTTTCCTTGGGAAATGGCGGCACCTGCAGGATTTTCTCGAAACCGGTATTGATTTCAAATCCGCCGGGGGATTTGACGCCTGGGGTGATGCGCAGGCACAGACCCCCGTTGGTGCGCGGTTCGATAAACCGGAAGGCATGTTGTTTGGCCGCTGGTGCCTCGTTTTCCACCGGCACCAGCTCGATTTTGGTGGCAGTGTCCTCGAGCTTGGCAAAGGCGGGGTTACCGGTTGAGTCAAGCCAGGTGCCCTTGTGCCACCACAGGCCGATGTGCTTGGCGACCTCGGCGCTGTCGATATCGAGGTTGGTGGTGACGAGCACAAATTGTTGGGGTTCGCCTTCGTCGGTGCGGATGATTTTCGTTTCGGCATCGGTGAGTTCCAAGCCGCTGAATTTGTCAGGAACGCGGGCCTTGTCGCTGATGTCCTTGGCCAGTGGCGTGCCGACCAAGCTGGAGACGAGTCCGGCGGGCACAGTGAGTTTCACCCAGTCCTCTTTTAGCGGCACGGCGATCTGCCGACTTCGAACAAAAAACCTGCGGACGGAGAGCGGGTCGGCGCTCACACTGAACATCGGAGCCCCTTGACCGACGGCCTTGAACAAGGGCGTGCCGCCGAGTACCTCCATCCGTAACTTTTGTTGCAGGACGTCCAGTGCCACCGGATGGCTGAGGGTTAGCTCGCCGACAACTTGATAGACGGATGCATCCTGCGGGCTGTTATAG
>JBAXCM010000250.1:0-6934 GCA_037141475.1 Verrucomicrobiota bacterium
CCTAGTAAGACAGCCCCTCCGTCCTCGCGGGCTGCCAAGCCCTGACGTTAGCGAGCTTCGGCAGCCATCACCCGGCTTGTTACTTGCCCGTCCGCAAATTTCGTCTGTAACACGTCGCCTGGCCGCAGCGCTGCAACCGAGCGGGCAATCCGGCCGTCCGGGCCCAGGGTGATGGAAAACCCCCGTTGGAAGGCTGATTCCGGTCCGAGCGTGCGCAGCAGGCCGCGTTGATGCACGAGTCGTTCGTGGTGATGGTGCAGCGCGACTTGGGCGAGTCGCTCGAGGCGCTGGCGCTGGTTGGCGAGGGATTCGATGCGACGTTCGAGAACGCGTGCCGGGTGCTGGGATCGTTGGCGGAGTCGCAGTTCGTTGAGGTGAATCGCGATAGATTCGAGATTACCGCGCAGGGATTGGGTTAGGGCGGCACGCAGGGAATCAACCCTTTGCATCGGTTCGCGCATGAGCTTTTCGCCATCGCGTTGAAGCACGCCGCGTTTGAGTCCGTCGAGCAGCGCTTGCGCCCGAGCCACGCGTTCAGCCACCACCCGGGCCAGACGCCGGCGCGTTTGCACGAGGCGCGCCTGCAATTCCGCCCCATCCGGCACCGCCAACTCTGCCGCAGCACTTGGTGTGGGTGCCCGCAGGTCGGCCACAAAGTCGGCTATCGTGAAGTCGATTTCATGGCCCACCGCAGAAATGACCGGCAGGGGACAGGCTGCAATCGCTCGCGCCACAATCTCCTCATTGAAACACCACAAGTCTTCTAACGAACCACCGCCGCGCCCGACAATCAAGACGTCACAGCGTGGAAAGCCAAACGACACGGCGCGGCCCAACTTGTCGATGGCTGCCGCAATCTCCCGTTCTGCGCCGCGTCCCTGAACCCGCACTGGCGCCAGCACTGGTTGCACCCATGGCGCGCGGCGCTGTAAAATGTTGAGAATGTCGCGAATCGCCGCACCCGTGTCTGAAGTGACAATGCCGATCACCCGGGGAAATGTCGGCAGCGGCCGCTTGCGCGACGCTTCAAATAATCCCTCAGCTTGCAATTTGCGTTTGAGCACCTCAAATCGAGCCTGCAAGTCGCCAATGCCTGCCGGTTCCGCTCTCAGCACAATGAGCTGCAACTGGCCGCGCGCTTCATACACGCTGGCCTCGGCAAACACACGCACTTGGGCGCCATCTCGAAGTGAGGCGGCTCCCGGCCGCTTAGCGGCTCCGAACATGGCGCATTGAATTTGCGCCCCTTCGTCCTTCAGTGAAAAGTACCAGTGCCCGCTTCCTTGCTTCTTCAGATTGGAGACTTCCCCCTCGACCCACAGTTCACCGACCCGGGATTCCAATGCATGCTTCATCTGCCGCAGCAACTGCGTCACGCTCAGCGCCTTGGGCACGCTTGGTTGGGGAGGAGAAAACAAGTCCACGCCGGAAACTTCGCAGACCCTCAGCAAAGATCGAGCCGGAAATTTCGACGGCAGCGCATTGTCTCTGCTCGCCATGGTTCCATGGCGATAGATCAACAGGATCGATCCTGCCATCGACCCGCGAAAATTTGAACACGTCGGCCTCGTCGAAATTCCCCCCGCCCATAGCCACCCGGCTTTGGTGGTTGGTGAGTTGCGGGACCTAGGCATGGAGCATCGGTGTTGCGGCTATTAGGAATGTTGCGAGGCAAGGGACGATCAGCCGGAAATGACGGCGGAAGGCCAGTCCTGGCGTGAGGTGGGTGGGTGGATGGGAGGGATGAGATTCCTCAACAAAGCAGGGGTGCAGCTTCGCTTTTGTGAGGACATGGACTGCGCCGCCAGTGGGCTCGCTGCCATCCTCTCCCACCGATTCACATCAGCAACCCCTCCAATCTATGAAATCAGCCACCCGTCGCCTTACTGCCTTGTTATCCCTTTCAATGCTCGCCGCATGGTCGGCGATGGCTCAGCAGCAGACCACCATGCCAGCCGGACCCCACATTGACAGTCCGCAGGCACCGGCAAGTGCTGAGGGCAAGTCACCGGGGATGCTCGGGGTGGAGGTAGAACGCATCAGTGACGAACTGCGCTATCAACTTCCGCTCATTAAGCCGGGGGCTGGCCTCATCGTTCGTGGGCTCGTGCCGGGTGGTCCCGCTGCCCTGGCTCAGATCGCTAAACTGGACATTTTGCTGCAGTGGAACGATCAATTATTGGTGCATCCCGCGCAATTGCAGGTGCTGGCCCAAAGCGCCACAGCGGGAGACCAACTGGATTTGGCCTACCTGCACCACGGCGTGCTCACTCATGCACAAGTCACACTTGCCGCTTCATCCGCAGCCCCCGCCAAGCCCGGCAGCCACCGCCACCCGGTCGGTGGCGCCGGTGGGGCACCTCTCGCTGAATTGGGCGCATTGTTAGGCAGTGATGCCGTTCGGCAGGCCGCCGACGCCTTGGCTCACTCCGGCATTGATGCCAACGCAGTGGCCAATATGCTCAAGGGGGCCGACCTCGGCAAACTCGATCCGGCCAAGTTGGATCCCGCTGCCTTGCTCGGTGGAAAGATCGCCATTGTGACCCCGGACGGCAGTCGCCACGAAATCAATTTGGGCGATTTGATGAGATCCAACGGCAATATGGGTGAGTTGCTGAAGGGATTGGATCTCGGGAAATCCGATCCCGCGGCCCTGCTCGGAAGCAAGATCTTTTTGATCGGGCCAGATGGCCGCCAAACAGAAATTGATCTGGCCGAAATGCTCAAATCCGCCGGTGCCATCGGTGGTTTGCTCAAGGGGTTCGGCCAGCCCCCGGGGCATTAGAGCCCTGGTTTTGAGATTTTAGTAGGCGTAGTCCCTTCTGGGGGCTACTCAGGTGAACATTGGCGTGCCCCAATGGCAACGACAATATCAAGACACGTTTCGGACTTCATTCCGACGCTTCCAGAGCCGAAGAACTCCCCGCTCTCGAGTCAGATCTGGAACCCAGGATGGATCGCGGCGGAGGTTTGTCGCATGGGTGTCGTCTGAATCCGCGGAAGATTGTGCTTTTCAAATGGACGCGGGTTCCGTGTATTGCGCGTCGCCTCATGACCGCCTTCACCCACCCCCAAGATGCCGCCCTGCTGGGCTTGCTGCAGGTAGCCGTACCGTTCACCGCTCATCCCTTCGCCGAGATGGGCGAGGGCTGCGGACTGAGCGAAGACGAGACAATTGCCAGCATCAAGCGGCTCAAGAGCGAACGGGTGATCCGCCAGATCAGCGCGATTTTTGACACCCGCAGCCTCGGATATGCGTCGAGCTTGGTGGCGGCCAAGGTGGCGCCGGAGCGGGTTGACGAGGCAGCGGCGATTATTTCAGCCCATCCAGGGGTGAGCCACAATTACCTGCGCAACCACGAGTTCAACTTGTGGTACACGATCGCCATTCCGCCCACCAGCCGCCTGGGCCTGGAAAAGACGGTGGAGGTATTGCACCGTGAGTCGGGGTCGCTGAGCACCCGTCTGTTGCCCACTCTCAAGTTGCATAAAATCGGGGTGCGCTTCGACGTCGAGGGCGACAGTCGGCCGGATGACCAAGTGGCCCCCGCCTACAGCGAGAAAAACCGCAGTGCCACCCAAGAACTCAGCGCCGGGGAAATTGCCTTCGTGCGGGCCTTGCAGCGGGATTTGGCGGTCACACCCAGCCCCTTTGTCGATTTGGCCGAGGAACTGGGGCTGCCGTTTGAGAGATTGCGGCAGATGCACGACGATTTTCTAGCCAGTGGGCGGATGCGCCGCTTTGCTGCGGTGCTCCACCACCGCAAGGCTGGTTTCGGGGCCAACGCGATGGGCGTGTGGGCCGGCCCGCAGGGAGATGCCGAGGCGCTTGAGCGCATCGGGGCGGTGATGGCGGGGTTTCGAGCGGTGAGTCATTGCTATGAGCGGCCGAGCTACGCGGATTGGCCGTATAACCTGTTCACCATGATCCACGGCAAGAATGAGGCCGATTGTGAGCAAACTCTGGCTGCCATCGCCGAAGCCACCGGACTCGGCGAGTGGCAGGCCCTTTATTCCTCCAAGGAATACAAAAAAGTGCGCGTCAGATACTTCGCCGACGCCGACGCCGCTTGGGAAGCCGCCCATGCCGATGCGTTGTAAACACCTCGGCTCTTGATGGCCTGCCCTGCCGGTAATTTCTAAGGAATAGCCGACGCGGGTGTTAATTGCGTTGTACGGAAGCGGGATTTTTGGCAATTTCCAGCCACGAAAACCTCTCCGCGCGTCGATTTCACCCGTCTGCTCCTGCTATGAAACCATCAAGCGTTTGCCTGCTCATTGCCATGTCCACCTTGCTCAGTTCCGCCGCTCCCCGCGATGCAGCATGGAACGAGGTCAAACAACACCTCTCCAAGGATTTGCCCAAATCGGCCGTCACGGTGCTTTCAACCATTGATCAGCAGGCCCGTGCCGAAAATGCCTGGCCGGAGGCGCTGCGTGCCACTGCCCAGCGGGTGTTGCTAGAGGGGCGCATCGCCGAGGGCAAGGATGCCATTGGCCGCATCAAGGGCCTGGATGCAGAACTGGCTAAGGCACCGGAGCCGATGCGCCCGGTTCTCCAAACCATCCAGGCGCTGTGGTTGTGGGAGTATTTCCATCAAAACCGCTGGCAATTCATGCAGCGCAGCCAGACGGCCGAGAAGCCGGGCGATGACGTCCAGACGTGGGACCTCAAACGCATATTGGCGGAAATTGACGGGCGCTTCAATCTGGCGCTCTCCGCTCGCGAGGCGCTCCGGAAAATCCCTGTCAGTGACTATGATATCTTGCTGGCAAAAGGCACCGCACCCGACGCCCTGCGCCCAACCCTCTATGATTTTCTGGTCTATCAGATCCTCGCCTTCTATGCCATGGAAGAGCAAGTAAACGCGGCCGCCGAGGATGCCTTCACCTTCGATAACAACTCCCCGGCGTTTGGCACGACCGCCGAGTTTCTTGCATGGAAACCGCAAAGCAGTGATGAAAAATCCTGGAAACTTAAGACCATCCATCTCTATCAGGAGTTATTGGAGTTCCATCAGGCAGACGTCCCGCCACGCATACACGCCGAATTGCAGCGACTTGGCTGGGCCAAGGGCACCGTCACCGGCGATCACGCCGACAAGCGCTTGGAGGAACGCCTGCGTGAGATGGTCGCCGCCGCCGCAGGCAATGATTTGCAATCGCTGGTCCGCGCCAATCTCGCTCATTTGCTCATCGGCCAGAAGCGCATGACCGAGGCTCGTGAGATCGCCGTTGCCGGGCGCGAGGCATTTGCTGATTCGCCCTTCCGAGCGATGTGTTTGAACGCCATTGATGCCATCGAGCAAAAGGAGTTTTTGGCGTCCACCGAGTTGGTGTGGAATGCCGCCAAGCCCCAGTTCGATTTGCACTACCGCAATATCAATAAACTCTGGTTCCGCCTCTACCCTGCTAAGTGGAGCCCGGACCACAGTGGCTTCAACCACTACGGCAATGACGAAAAATCCCTCAAGAAATTGCTCGCCGCCAAGCCGATCAAAGAATGGTCTGTGGACCTAGCAGCTACTCCAGACTTTTTGGAGAAATCCTGCCAGCTCGACGCGCCCTCAGACGTCGCCAAGGGCTGCTACGAATTGGTATCAAGTGCCGACGCGGATTTTTCCCTGAACAAAAACCGCCTCGGCTATACCTGCGTCTGGGTCTCCGATCTGGCACTCACCACCCGATCGACCCAGGGCGGTCACGATGGGTTTGTTTGTAACGCGCTTTCCGGCGAACCGGTCAAGGGGGCGAAGGTTGAGCTGTGGACCTATAACAACAAGGGCAATAGTTGGGGCGTGAGCCAAACCAAGACCACCGATGCTAACGGATTTTACAGTTCCGTGGGGAAAGGGCGCGGCAATTGCGTTCCGCGGGTGATCTATCAGGACGACTTGCTTGCGGGCGGCCAGGACCGGTCCTATTATCCCGAACCCGAGAGTGACAAACACCGCGAAACTGTGGTCTATCTCTTCACCGACCGCGTGCTCTACCGGCCGGGACAGACCGTCCGCTTCAAAGGCATCGCCGCCTTTTATGACCGCCAGAAAAACGACTATCACACCGTCAATAACAAGGATTTCGAGGTGGTGTTTCAAGACCAAAACGAAAAGCTCATCGCCAAGCTAGCGGTCAAGTCCAACGACGTGGGCTCATTCAGCGGCAGCTTCACCGCCCCCACCGACCGAGTCCTCGGCCAGGCCTTCATCCGCTGCGCGGGAGGCGCGCAATCGATCCGCATCGAGGAATACAAGCGGCCGAAGTTCTACGCCGAGGTCGGCCCGGCCAAGGCCGAACCGAAACTCGGTGAGAAGGTCGTGGTCACCGCCAAGGCGCTGTCCTACACCGGCGCGCCGATTGATGGAGCCAAGGTCAAGTGGAGCGTCACCCGCACTGCCTTGTGGCCCGATTGGTGCCGCTGGTGCTGGTGGTTCATGCCGCAGGGCAACGACGCCAAGCAAATCGCCCATGGTGACCTCGTTAGCAAGCCGGATGGCACGTTTGATATTGACTTCATCGCCGAGCCCGACAAGGACATTGATCCAACCAAGGAGCCGGTGTTTTCCTATCTGGTGAACGTGGACGTCACAGATAGCACCGGTGAAACCCGCAGCGCCAGCCGCGCCGTCAAGGCCGGTTACGTCGGTGTGAAGGCATTACTCACTGCCGAGGCGTGGCAGGAAGTTGCCAAG
The DNA here is from genome assembly GCA_037141475.1 of Verrucomicrobiota bacterium. Lineage (GTDB taxonomy): Bacteria > Verrucomicrobiota > Verrucomicrobiia > Verrucomicrobiales > Akkermansiaceae > Luteolibacter. The sequence continues at coordinate 6,693 of JBAXCM010000250.1, forward strand.
CCGGTGAAACTAACTATCAAAACAACTACCATCGATGATCTGGCGGTGGCGGCCAAGGGCACGGTGACGGTGTACCGTCTCAAGCAACCGGCGAGTGTCTTGCGCACAAGTCTAGCAATGCAAGGGTATGGTTGGGGCGGCCGCAACGAGCATTCCGCCATCAAGGATCCAGCCAATCCTAACAGCTGGGAGCTGGACGAGGTTGTGCAAAAAAATGAGTTTGCCACTGACAAGGAGGGCAA
>JBAXCM010000251.1:0-6925 GCA_037141475.1 Verrucomicrobiota bacterium
TCATGTAAAGCTCGTCAAGCAAACGTTTGATCAGAAGGTCCTCCGGGTCTTCCGGTGAAATATTTCTCAATTTCTTCCCAGTGTGTTCAGTGGTAATCAGTACCTAAGTGGTTTTTTTTGCCACGAATTAAGGGAATTCAATGTGGTGGCGATTTGAACGGTAAATGATGGTCTGGTGGTGGCGGGCTGGCTGCACTTTGACTTTTCGTGAGCCCTTCGCTGCGCGTTGGATCACGGGGTTCGGCAGGATGCCAAACCCTGCCGGCAGGATGCCGGAGCTCCCCGCCGTCGATATGAAAGCCGCGGTGTCTCCACGAGTGTGCGAGAAATTTTTTGACAACTTCGCGAAAAAGCGAATTATTCACGCATGCAGCAAGTTGCTAAGACATCCCGGGTAGCGTCACCCAAACCGGTGAGGGTGTCCCTAAAGCGCCAGGCCGAGGTCTTCAAGGCACTCGGTCATCCGGGCCGGATGGCCATTGTGCATGCTCTGGGCCATGGCGCGGTGTGTGCCTGCGAGCTCGCCACGGCGGCCGGATGCGCGGCTTCTACCACCTCGCGTCACCTCACGGTGCTGCGGCATGCTGGTCTGATTGCCGACGAGCGGCGCGGTCAGCAGATATTCTATCGGCTTAGTTGTCCCTGTGTGCTCGCATTTGCCGAGTGCATCAACCGGGTTGATGCCGGGGAAGAAGTTCAAACGCTTCAAGTTGCGTGCTGTGTCTGATTGAAGAAAATTCAAAAATCCAAAATTCCAAAATTCCGAAATTCCAGATCATGAATATTCAAATCTTTGGCACGGGTTGCACCAAATGCAAGACCCTCGCACAAGTCACCGAACAAGCGGTGGCGGAGCTCGGCATAAGCGCCCAAATCAGCAAAGTCACCGACCTCAGGAAAATCATGGCGATGGGCGTGATGATGACGCCCGCGCTTGCGGTGAATGGCACAGTCACGCTGGCGAAAACAGCTCCGTGGTATGGCGCGTCATTGCTGCTGGCTTACGGCATCGGCCACTGTGTGGTCATCGTTCTCGCCGGCACTTCCACCGAAGTGGTGCAAAAATTCCTCAATTGGAATGAAACTTCCATGGCTGTCACTCGCATCAAAGGCGTGTGCGGCGTGCTTGTTGTGTTAGGCGGGATCTGGATGATTTACACGGCACCGTGATCTATGACAAGATTTCATCTGGAATTTTTGTACGCGTGCTGCACTTTCGCTGAAGAGTGCTTGGCAGGACGCCAAACACTGCCGACAGGATGCCGGCGCTCCCCAATTTATGACCGATTGCATGGCACCAGAAACGACTGACGGCGAATGGGTGCGGCGCGCCAAAGCGGGGGAATTGATTGCCTTCGAGCGCTTGGCCAATCGGCACGAAAAGCGGGTTTACTCCCTGGCTTTGCGGATGATGAGGCATGAACAGGATGCTCAGGACGTGACCCAGCAAGCGTTCCTGAGCGCGCTGGAGCATCTGGATGGGTTCCGGGGCGAAGCCGAATTCTCCACCTGGCTGATGCGCATCGCCACTCACGCCGCACTTAAATTGATCCGCAAACGCGACGGCTTGGACACCGTCTCATTGGAGGCGGCAACCGAAAGCACGGACGATGACGAGCCGATTCCCCACCCGGAATACATCGCCGACTGGCGGCACTCGCCGGAAGAATTGGTGGCAAGGAACGAGACCCGCCGACTGCTGGACGAGGCGCTCGTGCAATTGGACGAAAAGCACCGGCTCGTTTTCTTGCTGCGCGATGTCGAGGGCATGTCCGTCAAGGAAGCTGCCGCCTCACTTGGCTTGAGCGAAGCGAACGTTAAAGTGCGTTTGCTGCGAGCCCGGCTGCAACTGCGCGAATTGCTGACACTCACGCTCGGTGATCCGGAAACACGCATGAGCCATGCGCATCAGCACCCCGGCTGATGCCTTCCGGGTTTCGAGCCCCATCCCACGCTTCCGATTCAAGGAAACTTGCAATGAAATTTTCACCATTCACCTTGTAACTATTTCGCCGCCCACGGCTCAATCAGGAAACCACCCGATATGAAATGCGAAGTAATGCTAGCAATGTTGAATGACTTCGTGGACGGCACGATTGATCCGGCCATCTGCGGGGAATTCGAAAAGCACATGGCGGGCTGCAACCCTTGCCAGGTGGTTGTTGACAATATCCGCCAGACCATCACGCTCTACAAGAACGGCCAGCCGTATGAACTTCCCGTTCGGTTTCGGGAGCAGTTGCATGAGGTGCTGCGAAAAAGGTGGAATGAGATGTATAAAAAATGTTAGAAATATTTATGAACTATGCAACCCTATGGATCGTAGTTGGGCTGATAGCCGCAGTGTTGATATTCAAGCAGCTGTCGTACATTTCGCCGGAGGCTGCCCGCAAGTATTTGCAAGAAGGCGCTCTGGTGGTGGATGTTCGGAGCGTCGAGGAATACCGCGGAGAGCATCTGCCGATGGCCATGAATATTCCGCTGGGAGACCTGCAGGATAGTTTGCCGGGTCGTGTGAAGGATAAAAATCAGGTCTTGCTCTTGCACTGCTTGAGTGGCACGCGAAGCGGGATCGCCAAACGTCAATTGAAAGGCATGGGCTATCAGAATGTTTTCAACCTCGGCTCCTATGGCCGTGCCAAAAGCATCGTCAGTGGCATGCGGGGCAACTGAACCAATGGCGAGTCGTTGCGAGGATTCGCTGCTTGTCGCAATGAGGCAGCGCCTCAGACCATGCGAAACGCGAAGAGGATGGATGATTGCCGATTTTGGAAGTGAGCTTGAAAGTCAGCCCTTTGCCAATCGAGCGCACATCACCCGTCGGAATTCAGCAATCATCAATCGTTTGACTGAGCTCACGCCGAAGTCGGCGATCAGCCTGGCACGTCTCCCATTGAGGAACCTGACTCATTCAGCACAATTTCTGGCATTTCAAGGATTCTAGGCCGTCGGCCCCAACTTCCACACTGATGACACATTGTTTGGTATTGGCATTGGCACTGGCAGTGCTAATTGGACTTTCGCTCGGGCTCCTTGGCAGCGGCGGTTCAATCATCACACTGCCGGTGCTGGTTTATATTGCGGGGATTCCCGCACAACAAGCGGTGGGTATGTCTCTGGTCATTGTGAGCGGCACTTGCGCGTTGGGCGCTCTGCTCAACATGAGGCGAGGCGATTTTAATCTCAAGGCGGCGGCATTCTTTTCTTTGAGTGGAATGGCTGGCGCTTTTGTGGGAGCAAAGTTCACCCACCTGGTGTCTGAGTCAATGCTTTTGCAATGCTTTGGTGGGTTGATGCTGGTGGCGGGAACCCAAATGCTCAGAAATGGCTCTCTAACAATGCCATCACATCATGGCTCTCCGTCGCGTTGTCTGGCCGCAGGCGTTGTCGTAGGAGTATTGACCGGATTCCTCGGGGTCGGTGGTGGCTTCTTCGTCCTGCCGGCGCTTGTGCTATTTGCAGGCTTGGACATGAAACCTGCCATCGGTACCTCGCTGGCTGTCATTGCCGTCAATTGCCTGAGCGGTCTGATCAGTCACCTGCGATATGTGAATTTCGATTGGCCGCTCACCCTGGCTTTCCTTGCCCTGTCCATCGTCGGAATGGTTGTGGGTACAGCGCTTGCCAACCGTCTGCCTTCGTTGCACTTGCGCCGCAGCTTCGCGTTGTGCGTGGTGCTGCTCGGCATCGCTCTGATCGGACGAAATATGTCTTAATCGTTCGATTGAAAACACTCCAAACTCATTTCACGTGCCAACTTGGTTCCGTTGAAGATTGTGCTCAGAACAATCGGCTTCGGGGGATGATATTCCCGATATTTGGTGAAACTTTTGGAGAGAGTGCGTGTTATGTCGGGGTGCATTTTCTGACGTGTTTTACTACTAAACCCTTGCGTTTGATCTGCCACGGCACGGTTTCCGCCCTGGCGATTTTTGCAATGACTGGCGGCGGCGTGTTAGCCACGCCCGCTAACGATGCCTTCGTCAATGCCACGACACTGGTTACCGCGCTGCCCGTCGCGGCCAGTGGTGACGCATTCGGTGCCAGCTATCAAAGCGGTGAACCCATTGTGGACAGCGCGTCCTACAACGGCAGCATTTGGTATCGCTGGACGCCAGCCACCAGCGGCAGCGCCCGGCCGGTCTTTACGTGGACCGTCGATGGCAGCGGCAATGTGAACGGGTCGGGCTTCCGGTTGTTGGTTCACAAGGGCGCGACGTTGGCCGGGCTAAGCCAGGTGGCGATGGGCAGCGAGGTGACGCCGATCAACAGCTTCAGTTTCACAGCGGGCCAGACGTACTATTTCCAAATCATGGTATGGACCGACTCAAGCGCCGCCACATTTCCCTACTCATTGTCATTGGCAACCGCATCGGCGGCCCCCACCAACGACGGCTTTGCAAGTGCCACTGTGGTGGGTCCCGCATTGCCCGTGTCGGTCACCGGCACCACGGTTGCCGCGACTTTGGAAATTGGCGAGACCACCGATACCAACCAGGCCGGCTCGGTTTGGTATAAGTGGACTGCGCCAAGCGCTGGCCTGCGTTCTTTCTCCATCAGCACCACCGACGCTTACGCCCAGCCACTGTTGGAGGTGTTCAGCGGTTCGGCGGTGGCCACCCTCACCCGGCTCGGTCGGATTGAAAATGGCGGCAACGCTCAAATCCCGGTGCTGGCAGGCACCTCCTATTACCTGCGCGTCTTATGCAATCAAACTGACGGGCCGCCCGGCCCATTCACCCTTGGCATTGCCACCGCCACCACCAATAGCGCTCCAGCTAACGACTCGTTCGCCAGCGCCACAGATCTGGGCTCGGCCATCAATGCCCCGGTTGACTCCACCACTGCCTTTGCAACCCTTGAGACCAACGAAATATCGCCGTTTGCCATGACCTCGACGGTTTGGTTCAAATGGAGCCCCTCGGGCAGCGGATTTTTCATGGTGTCGACGGACTCCCTCAGCGGCATCACTCCTGCCCTCGCTGTCTGGCAGGGGACGTCGCTGACCACCCTTCGGCTGCGGGCCTCGTCCGATGCCGTGACTTCGTCGTGCGTGTTCGCCGCCTCCGCCGGGGAAACCCTGTATTTTCAGGCTGGGGCGCAAGGCGGTAACTCCGGCGACTTTACCCTCAGCACGAGCACCGCCGGGGATCCGTCCATCCCGAGCCTCTCCGCCATCGCGTGCAGCCCGGCTAGCGTCAACGTCACCACTGCCGCCCAAACCGTTACCGCTACCTTCACCTTGGCCGGCCCCGCCGACGGTCTCATCCAAGAGGTCGATATGCTCATCCCCGGAGGTGGATTGGTGGCTTCCCTCACCACTGCGGATCTAACTCAAACATCCGGCACGCCCGGCAATGGCACCTTCACCGCCCAATTCACCATTCCGAGGAGAGCTCCGGCCGGGACCTATCCGATAGTCGTCTATCTGACCAACGCGGACGGCTCCTGGTCGGGCACCTGCGCCGCCACCAGCCTGATCACTAACCGCAATGCCATGGCAACTTGGTATGAATATTTTGACGTCGCTTCCGGGAATAGTTTTCTAACCGTCACCGATACAGCAACTGCGTCCGCCGCGCCGGTGGTGGCGGGCTTTTCCGCCACCCCGAGCGTTGACACCACCACCCTCGCTGCCAACATCGCCCTCAGCGGGCACCTCACCGACGGCACTGGGGTCACCGCCGCCAGTGTCTATTGGCAAGATCCGGCCGGGATTATTCCCACCGACGGCACCGACCTGGTGCTGGCCAGCGGCACGGCCATCAATGGCACCTGGACCAATAGCATCTCTCTGCCCGCCCACACCGCGCCGGGCCGCTTGAATCTAACAGTCCTGGTGTGGAATACCATTGGCCAGGCCAGCCGCTACGGCTATCAATTCGAAGCGGATGGGCTCATAGACCAATTCAACGGGCCCTTGCAACCCCTTCCGAGCGGTTCCACTGGATTCGTTACCATCGCCAACAGCGGTTTGGCAGCCATACTTCCGCCTCAAGTTAGCAGCCTGACGTTTTCACCCAATCCGGCCACCTTCGACGTTAACGACCAGGTGGTGGTGACCGTATCCGCGACAGTGGCCAGCCCCCTGTCTGGGGTCAGCAGTGTTAGCGTGAGTTTTCCCGCCGCTCCTGCGCTCGCCCCGCTCACCCTCAACCTTGTCAGCGGCAACACCTACAGCGCCGCGATGACCTTTCATCGAGCCGACTTTATGCCAGGCACGGTTTCGCCCGAGCTACAGACGGTCGACTTGTTAGGAAATTCCGGTTGGTTTACACCGGTGGTTCCCGGGATTACCAGCCTGACATTGCTGCCACAAGTGGGAGGTTACGAGGCATGGATCGCCGGCTTTGGGGTTGCTTCACCTAACAATGACCCAGCCGTTAGCGCACGAGGCGACGGCATCGCCAATCTGTGCAAATACGCCTTCAACATGGACCCTACGCTAGTTGCCAGCGGTTCCGCGCGGATTTTAACGCCAACAACAGGCACTAGCGGCCTGCCCTATATCTCCACCAGTGGCAGTGGTGTTACCCGCCGCCTGCGCGTCGAATTCCTCAGGCGTTTGAGTTCCCCTGGGACGACATACTCTGTGGAATTTACCTCCAATCCAGCAAACGGCTGGACCGCTCCCTCAGCACCGCCAACGGTCACCACCATCAATTCTCAGTGGCAACGCGTGGTCGTCGAAGACGGCGCGGGAATCGGCTTTCCAGCACGCTTCGCCCGTGTGAAAATTTCTTTCACCCCATGATTTTTGAAACTCATTCTAACAAGCGGAAGTGGGCTCTTCGCGTCGGCGTCGCCGGGATTGTCGTCGGCGGCTTGGCCCTGTTGCTGGCGTTGTTGCTTGGGGTTTTCACCAATCCAACATTCCGTCCGTCGCTGCGCCAGCCCAACCTCAGCGTGAGGCCCTCCCGCAGTC
>JBAXCM010000252.1:0-6912 GCA_037141475.1 Verrucomicrobiota bacterium
GTGAATCGGTGCTAGCATCGCGGTGCCGCCCCCTTTGCGCCAGTCCTCCGGTCTGGCTACCTCCTGACTCCACGGTCGGCACACAAATTCGTAGCCTCAAATGAAAAAATACTTGGTCCGTGCCACAATTGTATTCGTCTCGCTATTTGCATTTGTCTCCGTGGCAAATGTCGCAGCTAAAGGGTCCTCCTCGTCCTCATCGTCTTCCAGCAGGTCCTCATCACCTTCCTCGCGTCCCTCGTCATCAGGCTTGTACAACAAGCCCTCATCCGGGGGATACAGCAAACCCTCGGCACCTTCCAATCCCGGTACCAGCTCCGGCGGGTATAGCAAACCTCCAGCACCTGCAAATCCCAATACCGGTACCGCCTCGGGTGGATACAGCAAGCCTCAAACCAGCGGTTCGCCAGCTTCATCCAGCTCACCCACGGCTTATGCCAAAGGAAACCGCTTTGATTCTGATACCACTCAGAAATTAAAATTGGATAAGTCGCAGAAGTCCCTTGCTTCCTACGATGCAGAAAAAAGCAAGTTCAAGACACCACCACCGTCCGTCGATTCGAAGACCCTCAAATCCAATCCTGTCGTCAGCAGCAGCCACGTCTATTCGCGTGTTGGATATGATGATGTGATCCGCCGTCGTCAAGTGATCTATGGTTCGTGGAGCCCTCCAATCTATGTCTATAACGCGGCCCCTTACTACGGCTCGTGGAATTCCACATTCCTGTGGTGGGCGCTTTTGAACGATGCGACCTTTTTCCATCACCATAGCAACGACCCATCGATCGCGGCTTGGCACAATGATGCCATGAGACTTTCTCAGGAGAACGGCGACCTCAAAGCCCAAATCGCCACGCTTGATCAAAAAGTCCAACAAATGGACAAGGGCGGTGTGGCCCGCAATGATAAGTATCTGCCCCCGCAGTTGGCAGGGGACCCGCTCGTCGCATTGTCAGCGGATGCCATCGCTCAAATCCCTGTCGAGCAACCGGTCCTCCGCCTCGCCACTGGCGTCCCGGGTGGCCAGTACAATCAACTCGGCCACATGCTCAAAAGCCGCTCCGACAAAGTGAAAATTGAACTCGTTGCGAGCTCTGGTGCCGAAGAAAATCTGAAGCTTCTGCGTGAAGGTAAGGTGGATGCTGCCATCGTTCAATCCGATACCGGTTTGATCATGGACAAGAGCGCTCCGGCAACCATCCCGGAGGACGTCACGTTTCACCGCGCCACCCTCTACACCGAGTATTTGATGCTCGTCGTCTCCAAGGATTCATCAGTCAAATCAATCAAGGATTTGGGTCAAAATAACACCATCTATGTCGGCCCTGAGGGCTCCGGGTCATCACTCACCTGGTTGGGACTCCAAATGCAGGACAAGCAATACAAGAACGTGAAATCAGCGTTTGCGGATTACAAAGTGGCACTGCAAAAGGTCGCCGGTGACAAAACGAAGGCGATGCTGCTTGCCGCTGGCATGAATACCCCCCTCCTCAAAAATATCTCCAGCAACGACGGATGCCGGATCGTCCCGGTGGATGACAAGGACTTGTCTGCTTTGCAAGATGCCCAAGGCCATGCCGTTTACGATGCTCTGACGTTGCCGGCAGGCACATATCCCGGTCTGCAAAATAAAGAGGTCAAGACGCTCGGTGTTGATGCCGAGTGGACCATCTCAGACGCATGGATCAAAAAATTTGGTGAGGAAATATTTGACGAGCTCAACTATGCGGTGATCGACATTGTCACTGATTTGCATAAGAAATCCGCTTCGCAGGAAGATGCTGAGAGGCAATCCCACAAATCCCATAAGTGGTTATGGTTTTTTGGGCTGGTGGCCGTTGCTGCCGGATTATACTGGATGATCTTTAAACTTAACGTAATTGGAACACGCCGATGACTATCTGGGAACTCGTCAAAGCAAAACGCGAAAAAGCGCGCTTGCAGAAGCTAACCGCTCTCCAAATGGCAAATCCGCTTGACCGCGCACTGCCCTTTGGTCTGCATATCGACGGCAAGATTGATATCTCAATCCTGCTTCCTGATGCCATTGACCCCTTGTTTTCCCAAGGAGCGCACATCATTGAGGGTTTCAGTGAAGTGGATCTCATGGGTTACACGTGCTTCCGTGTCATGCTCCGCCAGGAACAGGACGAATCCGGCTCATATCTCTGGATTACCCAAAACGATAATGAGATATTTGTTCGCTGGTTCGTCAATATCGACGAAGTCTTCCCCTCATCCACTGAAGAATGGGACTTCTGGCTCAGTGATGACGATGGATCTATCGGAATACAACAGTTCCAGATGAAGGATGGTGCGCTCTTCGACCGCCTCTGGGGTGCCCGCGATGAATTTATCGTGGAGCCGGTTTGTTTCGATGAGAGCCTCGTCCTCAATCGATTCGATGACACTGATACCAAGTTTATAGAGCACCGTTCGATGCTCTATGGCAGGGAAGTCGCGGACGATGTCTGTCCTTGCGACGAGTATGTCCTTCTCTCTGCTTGCTCGGAACGCGACGGAAGTTGCGTTTCCATTGACGTCGGCGTGGATCTCGACCTCAGTGCGAACATCAAAGTGATCTATTGAAACTAACAACAAACAACAACAGAAAGAATACCAGTTATGTTATCATTTCTAGCACGTTTCGGCAGGGCCAAAGTCGGCCAAATCAGCCAAAGTATCACCGAAGCCATCGTTCGTTTCGATCCCGAAACGGCATCTGAGGCTCAGATCGCCGAGTTTGAAGCGCAACTCAACGTGCTTACGACAAAAGTTGCGACCCTTCGTCGTGAATATGACAACGAACAGAAGGAGGCGGATGCCGCTCAGGCAAATTACAACCGCTATATGGCGGCCGCCGAGAAATTGCAAAATCAAATTGCGGATCCGGCGATACCGAGTGAAAAGAAGGCCAGTCTGGAGCCATCGCTGTCGAATCTCCTAACGACCATTGAGGGTCTTGTACCCGAGATGGAGCGCGAGATTCGGGAAGCCAAGGAGGCCAAGACCTTTCTTGCGGAGTTTGAGCAAGCTGCCATTGAAGCCGCCCAAAAAGTCACCACGGCCCGGGCCAAGCTCACCGAGGCGGCTCACAGAATGGCGAGTGCAAAACTCCAAAGAGAGCGCGCCACCGAGATGGCGGAACATGCGGCGGTGCTTGCCGGTATTCGTAGTGGCAATGATTCACTTGGCACCGCTCTCTCTGCCATGGAGAAGGTCGCTCAAAAAGATCAGGATGCCACCACCGCAGCAACCCTCAAGGCAAACCTGCTAACCAAACATGTGCCTCAGAGCATCGAGAATGATCAGAATGTTCGCGATGCTTTGGGTGAAGCCAGCACCTCGCCCTCAAGTGTGAGTCTGACGGATCGTCTGGCTGCCCTCAAGGCCCGCAAGGGCTGAGCACGACTGAGCAGCCAAGGTATGGAGTGCGGTGGCAAGACACCGCGTTGGCTAAATCCCCGCCGCACTGCAACCTCGCAAAGCCGTGTTTCCTCTCCACGATTCCCCACGCTCCCAGCATGCGGGACGTCGATCCGGAATACGGCTTGGCGTTGTCGGGAACACCACTGCTCCGCCGATGTGCACGAATGGTCCCTTGTCGGGGCGGGAACCGGTTGCGGTGGCGGCGGTCATAGACACGCGGCTACAATTCTACAATTCCTAGCGATGCATGCCTCAGAGCATGCGAGATGTGAAGCGGACTTCGGCGTGAGATCAGGCGAACGATTGATGATTCCCAATGGATGATTGCTGATATTTAAAGTGCGCTTGAAAGGGCACCTTTCGCCAATCAATCGCACATCAACCGTCGGCATTCAACCATCCTCAATCGGCAGTCACGCTAGCCCGGTTCTGGCGCAGGAATTTGACTCGTTCACCACGAATTTTGGCGTTTCAAGGGCGCTACGTCGGATATCCGAGCCACGGGCCGAGCCATTTTTCTGCGGTGGCCAGGGGGATGTCCTTGCGCCGGGCATAGTCCTCGATCTGGTCTTGCTGCAATTCGGAGACGGCGAAGTAATGACTGTCAGGATGGGAAAAATACAGGCCGCACACCGCCGCGCCCGGATGCATGGCGCAACTTTCCGTTAGCATAACTCCGCTGCCAGAGGTGGCATTCAGCAAGTCGAAAAGCAACGGTTTTTCGCTGTGGTCCGGTTGTGCCGGATAGCCCGGGGCGGGCCGGATGCCCCGGTAGGTTTCATGAATCAGTTGCTCCGGGGTCAGTTCAGTGGTTGTTTCGTAGCCCCATTCAACCCGGGCGTGATGGTGGAGGAGTTCGGCAAAGGCTTCGGCGAAGCGGTCGGCAATGGCCTTGACCATGATCGAGCCGTAGGGGTCGTGCGCCTTTTCCAACTCTGCGGCGAATTCATCCGCGCCGTGAATGGCCACGACGAAGCCGCCGATGTAATCCTGATAGGGGACAGGCGCCACCCAATCGGCGAGTGCTACGTTGGGTTTGCCGGACTCTTTGGCGAGTTGTTGCCGCAGACTGTGCAAGCGGGTGCGTTCCACTGCCCGCGATTCATCGGTCCACACAATGATATCATCTCCGTCTGAGTTGGCCGGGAAAAACCCGTAAATGCCCCGGGCGAGGAAGCGGTTTTCGCTGATGACGCGTTCGATCCAAGCCAGCGCGTCTTGATGGAGTTTGGCGGCTTCGACGGCGGCCTCGGAATTTTTGGTTTTGAGCAGGCCCGCCGTCCGATCCCAGACGCCTCGCAGCTCCCATGTGTGAAAAAATGGCGTCCAGTCGATATACTCAACCAAGTCCCGCAGCTCGATCGCCACCGCCATGCCCGGACTACTTTCCGTGGCTTGCTCGCAAACACGCATCCCGAGAAACGCGGGCACCGGTGGCGTGTAGGTTTCCCAATCGAAAACCGGCTTGGCAGCCCGGGCATCTGCTAGAGTGAGGGTCGCCTTTTTTGGGCCGGCGACAAAGGCCTCCCGAAGCCGCAGTTGTTTGGATAGATTATCCGCCACGAACGTGTCGCGGCGTTCCTTTGACAAGAGCGAGGTGGTGGCTGGCACGGATCGTGAGGCATCGAGCACGTGAACCACCGGGCCGGAGTAATGTTGGGCGATTTTGACGGCGGTGTGAGCGGCCGATGTGGTGGCCCCACCGATGAGCAATGGAATGCTCAATCCGGCGCGTTCCATTTCCTTGGCGACGTGGACCATTTCATCGAGCGACGGGGTGATCAGGCCGGACAGTCCGATGACGTCTGCGCCAAGCTCGCGGGCTTTTTCAAGAATTTTGTCGCAGGATACCATTACCCCCATGTCGGTGACCTCATAGCCATTGCACGAGAGCACCACTCCAACAATATTTTTGCCGATATCGTGTACGTCACCCTTGACAGTGGCGATGAGGAAGCGCCCGGCGGAGCGTCCGCGTTGGGCTCGCTGCAAGGCATCTTCAGCGCTGAGTGACGGGTCAGCGTCGAGAATCGCGGCGATATCCGCACCCAGAAACTCCGCCTTCTCCGCCTCCATAAACGGCGTCAGCCATGCCACCGCTTTCTTCATCACGCGGGCCGACTTGACTACCTGCGGCAGAAACATCTTGCCCGCACCAAACAGATCCCCGACCACTCCCATGCCGTCCATCAAGGGCCCTTCGATGACCTTGAGGGGCCGGCCATATTTCTGGCGCGCCGCTTCCGTGTCTTCATCAATGTAGCGATCTATGCCTTTGAGCAAGGCGTGCTCCAAGCGTTTTTCCACGGTGTCGTCGCGCCAGCTGAGGTCTTCCTCGAGCTTTTTGCCGCCCTGTCCCTTGAATTGTTCGGCGAGTTCCAGCAGTCGTTCGGTGGCATCTGGGCGGCGGTTGAGCAACACATCCTCGACGCAGGTGAGCAGTTCCTTGGGAATCTCATCATAGACTTCTAACATGCCGGCGTTGACGATGCCCATGTCCATCCCAGCTTGCGTCGCGTGATAGAGAAACGCCGAGTGCATCGCCTCGCGCAGTGCGTTGTTGCCCCGGAATGCGAATGAAATGTTAGATACGCCGCCGCTTACTTTGGCCCCCGGCAGGTTGTGTTTGATCCAGCGCGTTGCATTGATGAAATCCAGCGCGTAGTTGTTGTGTTCGTCGATGCCGGTGGCGACTGTTAGAATATTGGGATCGAAGATGATATCATCCGGGTTGAATCCAACCTCATCGACGAGCAGGCGATAGGCGCGTTCGCAGATGCGGATTTTTTCGGTATAAGACGCGGCCTGGCCATTTTCATCGAAGGCCATGACCACCACGGCCGCGCCGTACCGCATGATATGGCGTGCTTGGCGGATAAAGTTAGCCTCGCCTTCTTTGAGCGAGATGGAGTTGACGATGCCCTTGCCTTGGAGGCATTTGAGACCGGCCTCAATGATTTCCCACTTGGAGGAATCGACCATGATGGGCACTCGTGCGACATCCGGCTCGCCCTGTAGCAAGTGCAGAAAGCGTGTCATCATTGCTTTGCCATCGATCAGGCCGTCGTCGAAGCAGATATCGATCACGTTGGCGCCGTTGGCCACCTGTTGGCGGGCGATTTCAACTGCCGCCTCGAGGTTGCCGGCCCGCACGAGCTTGGCAAATTGAGGCGAGCCGGCGACATTGGCGCGTTCGCCAATCATCAGGAAGCGCTTGTCTGAGGTGTGGTTGTATGCCTCGCTGCCGGACAGCCGCAGGGCGTGAGGGATGGTTTGCATGTTGGTTCAATTGATTTGGTATATCATTGCGAATCCCTCTGCGGGCTCTCCGCCACCGCGATATTTTTTCATCCCACCACCGGCACCTGCCGCGGGGGGATGCCGGCAACGGCGCGGGCGATGGCAGCAACGTGCTCAGGAGTGTTGCCGCAGCAGCCACCTGCCAGATTGAGCAAGCCGGAGCCTGCGAGGTCTGCCATGAAG
>JBAXCM010000253.1:0-6896 GCA_037141475.1 Verrucomicrobiota bacterium
GGCCACTGTGACTCTCGGTGGCTTGTTGCGCGGGTATGACGGCACACCAAAAGCCGTTAGTGCGACAACGGTGCCGGGCGGGTTGGCGGTCACGCTCACCTACGACGGTGGGTTCGCCGCGCCGAGTGCTCAAGGTAGTTATGCGGTGGTTGCATCTGTGAGCGATGGCAATCATAGCGGCACGGCCAGCGACACATTGGTCATCGGTTCGGATCCGGTGATGGTCTGGCGTGAGGCCCATTTCAGTTCCGCAGAGATCATCGCTGGCCTGGCGGCAGATTCCATGGATGCTGATGGCGACGGTTTGAGCAACCTCCTTGAGTACATTATGGGCACCGATCCCCATGGGTTCAGTCCGCAACCTCTAACGGTCACGTCGGGTGCCGCCAACCCAGTCAGCCTCACCTTCGTTGCCCGCCGCGCCGCCGGTGTGGGCTATGAGGGCCTCACCCGCAAGTACACTGTGGAGGTTAGCGCCGGCCTCTCCGATCCAGGTTCCTGGCTGCCAGTGAGCGGATACACCACGCTCGTAGGCAGCGATCAGGCCAGTGATATCATAGGTGAGGACCAGACGGTCACGCTCACTCTGCCTGCCACTGCAGCCAATCAGTTTTATCGTCTCAATGTGCGTCTGGAATAGCGCCGAGCCCACAGCCCCGAGCCGGTAACTTCTGGCCGGATTTTAAACACCGCCTCGCGGTGGTTGCGTGGAACAACTGTGGATAAAATAAGATTTTTTATTTTTTACAAACTCTTGACCCGTTGCCCATACGCATTCACGTTGCTTGCGTCTCGCTGACAAGACTCTCGTGAACCCAATAACAGCCAACCATGAATCGTCGTAAGTTTCTCATTAGTTCATCAAGCACTTTGGCCGTCGGTGCCATCAATCTCACGGCCGCCGAGGCCACCCCGCCCGCCGGGGGAGCCCCGGTCATCAGCGGATCTGGCTCATTTCGTTATCAATATTTGCCGGACAAGCTTGTGTTACCGCCGGAGGTTCAGATGCGCAATGGGCACGGTCTCTGCCATGATGCCAAGGGCAACATTTACTTCACCTATGAGCCGGAAAAAGTCGAGGCTGGCACGCGCTGCCTGTTGCGGTTTGCCCCG
Organism: Verrucomicrobiota bacterium; assembly: GCA_037141475.1. Lineage (GTDB taxonomy): Bacteria > Verrucomicrobiota > Verrucomicrobiia > Verrucomicrobiales > Akkermansiaceae > Luteolibacter. The sequence goes on from JBAXCM010000253.1 coordinate 1,114, forward strand.
GACGGCACCCGTCCGGAGCTTCTCGGTTCGGACAATGTTTTGGCCTTCGGTACCCCCCATGGCCTCAATATTCACGCCGATGCCGACGGCACCGAGCATCTTTATCACGCTAACAACGCGGCCACTATCTTCAAAACCACTCTGGAAGGGAAAGTCGTCTGGACACAGAAATGGCCACCTGCCATGGGCAACTACCATCCGACCGACACGATTGTCACCCCGGATGGCAAGCACCTGCTAGTGGCCGACGGCTATGGCAGCAGCATGCTTCACGTATTCAACACGTCCGACGGCGTATATGCCGGCAAGTCATGGGGTGGAAGTGGTTCCAGCCATGGCGAGTTCAATTGCCCCCACGGCATCACCTTCGACCCCCGCCGCAATCTTGTTTTGGTAACCGATCGTGGCAACCGGCGTGTTGAATATTACTCGCTCAACGGCGTCTATCAAAGCAGTCTGGAAATCCCGGCAAGCAAGGCCCCCTGCAACGCGGATTTTCTGGGTGAGAACGTGCTGGTTCCTGACCTTGATGGTCCTCTCGTCATCCTTGACAAGGACAATCAGGTGGTGTCAGTGATTGAGGTGAGTAAATTGCTTGGAGCGCAGGGGTTTGTCCATCCTCACGACGCCATCTGGTTGCCTAACGGCGATATCGTCGTCTGCACCTGGAACCCCGGCCGCCTTGGCTACTGGAAACGCCTCCCGGCCTAGAGTCCTTGAAAAGCCAAAGTTGTTGTTGTTAGGCCAAGTTGTTTGCTCTTGTGTCTTCAGTCTTGCGTCTTGCGTCTTGGGTCTGAGGCGCAGCCTCTCTAGCACCAAATAGCCATTGACATGCCCCCGTGGGGCATTGCACCTTCAGCGCTTCCGGCACCCGGATTGGCTATGCATCTGTTTGGCCAAAGATTTGGGTACGCCTCACATTTAAAGCCATGAAAATAGTAGATGACGTATTTTTTGGAGTGGTAGCGCTGTTGATGATCCAGACGCCGGTTGTTCGGGCTGGAGCATCTGCGACGGAGATTGGGCCGATGGGCCTGCGCTGCGAGTATAGGGAGAATCCGCTGGGAATTGATGTGGAAAAGCCGAGGCTTTCCTGGACGATTTCCGATTTGCGGATTGCGGAATCGCATTTAGGCAGCGGTCAATCAGCGATTGGAGAACCGCAATCGGCGATGCCGCGAGGGCTGAAGCAATTCGCCTATCAAATTTTGGTGGCCTCGGGAGAGGAGTTGCTGAAGAAAGACAAGGGGGATTTGTGGGACAGTGGCAAGGTGATGTCTGAGAAGAGCAACCAGATTGAATACGGGGGGAAACCCCTTGTCTCACAAATGCGGTGTTACTGGAAGGTTCAGGTATGGACGCCGAAGGGAACGACGTGGAGCGCCCCAGCATTATGGACGATGGGCTTGCTCATGCCTGATGATTGGAAGGCCAAATGGATTGGCTATGATGCCGCTTCACAGGTTTCGCCGGAGGCCGCTGCGGACGACAAGCTGTTTCATATTCAGGGGCTGAGTTGGCTGACGCTTCCAGCAAACAAGGGCAAGGTGAGCGTTAACACGTGCTTCCGGAAGCAGTTTGACCTTCCGTCAGATCGCAAAATCAAGCGTGCTGTTCTGGCTCTATCAGCCTACAACTATTGTGAAGCGGCAGTCAACGGCACTGAGATTGGCCACGGTGCCAACTGGGAACGCACCGCTCGATTGGATGCCACCAAGAGCCTGAAGCCCGGCACTAATGTGCTGACTCTGACGGCAGGTCACACGGATCCATACATGCCGGGAGTAACGGGCCGGTTGGTGATTCAGTTTGAGTCCGGCAATGACATGGTTATACCGACGGATAAGACGTGGAAAGCAACGCAGGAACCTCCCGCCGGGTATGAGAAGCCTGGGTTTGACGATTCGGCTTGGCCGGCTCCTGATGCAGGGGGGGCGCCTGCGGGAGGTGGGCCGCCTGTCGCAGATTTGGCGCGGGTCCCAGCACCCTATCTGCGCAAGGGTTTTACGGTGGATGGAGCTGTGAAGCGAGCCATGGTATATGTCACTGCGTTAGGAACGTATGAACTGCGTCTCAATGGCAAGCGAGTCAGTAAGGATGTATTTGCCCCGGGCTGGACGGAATTTCGGAAGCGGGTGCATTATCAGACGTATGACGTGACTTCGCAGGTTGGACAAGGCGCTAACGCAATCGGCGCCATTCTCGGGGATGGGTGGTATGCCAGTGATCTGGCACATCTTTGCAGACGAAATTTTTATGGGGGACAACCTCGGCTGCTTGTCCAACTTGTGTTAGATCTGGCTGATGGCACGACGCAGGTTGTGGCAAGTGATGGAAGCTGGAAAGCTTCATATGGCCCGATCAGGCATGGAGATATTATTATGGGCTGCGAGTATGATTCCCGATTGGAAATGCCGGGCTGGGACAAGGCGGGATTCAATGACGGCAGTTGGATGCCTGCGGTGGCAAGCGCGGCGGAGGAGGGTGAGGCTGATGTAACCCGCATTGTCGAGGCGGCAGTGAAGGATGGCCGAGTGTCGTTGAAGGTGGAAAACGAGTTGCTGGGATGAGATCCGGCTCCTCTAAGAGTCAAGTCACTGCGGGTTGAGTACCGGCTTGGCGGCAAGGACGAGAACAAGGTGCTGGGTGAGCACGCCATGCTTGAACTGGCGGGGGCTGATTTGAAGATCATCCGGGCAAGATATGGCAACCAGTCCACTGTGGAGCAGACATTCAAAGTTCAGGCCTCGGTGGTTGAGCCGTCGCGGGTGATCAATGCCCTTTCTGCAATCAAGGTTACCGAGCCGCGACCGGGCTGCTGGACGTTCGATCTAGGGCAGAATATGGTTGGCTGGGTGCGGCTGAAGGTGAGTGGTGTGGAGGGTCAGCGGATTACAGTTCGGCATGGTGAGATGATCAATCCGGATGGTACCATCTATACTGCCGCGCTGCGCAGTGCTCCGGCCACGGATTTTTTCATTTTGTCGGGTAAGGGAGAGCAGGTACTTGAGCCATATTTCACATTTCACGGATTCAGGTATGTGGAAATTCGGGGGCTGACGAAGAAGCCTGATCTTGGGGATGTAACTGGTCTTGTGGTGCATACGCCGATGAGGAGGACGGGAGGTTTTGAGTGTTCCTATCCGCTGTTGAACAAGCTTTACAGCAATATTATATGGGGTCAGAAGGGGAATTATCTTGAGGTTCCGACGGATTGTCCGCAGCGCGACGAGCGAATGGGCTGGACGGGCGACACGCAGTTTTTTGCGCCGACAGCTGCATATAACTTTGATGTGGCGGCATTTTTTAGCCGCTGGCTGCAAACCTGCGAGGACGATCAACAGGCAGATGGTTCGTTCCCGCATGTGGTGCCTGATATCATGGGCGGTGGCGGTGCCACGGCTTGGGGTGATGCCGCGCTGCTGTGTACCTATAATATTTACAGGGCTTATGGCGATACTCGGATCGTCGCGCAACGATTTGCCGCCATGGAACGCTATATGAAGTGGCTCGACGGCAAGACCAAGGATGGTATCTCCAAGGTGGGTGGATTTGGCGACTGGCTCAATGCCGGTGGCGGTGCCAGCGCCGAGGTCATTGACACCGCTTATCACGCGCATCTGGCACGGATCATGGCGGAAATGGCCGGAGCTATCGGCCGCGATGGCGACGCCGCTCGTTATGCCAAACTGCACGATGAGGTAAAGGCAGCATTTGTGAGGGAATTCCTTCAAGCTGACGGATCGCTCAAGGGATGCAGTCAGACGGGATATGCGCTCGCATTCTCCCTGGATTTGCTGCCGCCTGACAGGCGCGGGCAGGTGGCTTTGAAATTTGTGGATGAGGTGAAGCGTTTTGACTGGCATCTGGCAACCGGGTTTATTGGCACGCCTCGCTTGCTGCCGGCCTTGAGCCTGGCGGGTCGCGATGATGTGGCATACCAGTTATTGTTCACCGACACCTATCCATCGTGGCTATTTCCAGTCAAGAATGGAGCCACGACGATGTGGGAGCGGTGGAATGGCTGGACTCCGGACAAGGGATTCGGTGATATAGGGATGAATTCGTTCAATCATTATGCATTCGGAGCAGTCGGCGAATATCTTTACGGCGGAGTCGGCGGGATTAAGGCAGCGAGTCCTGGTTACAAGACGATCATCGTCAAGCCGGCTATCGGTGAAGGATTGACTTGGGCCAACACAGCCTTTGATTCGATATACGGTCGTATCGTTAGCAACTGGAAGCGTGAAGGCGCAGCATTGACAATGGACGTCATGATTCCACCTAACACCACGGGGCTTGTGCACGTCCCGGCTAGTAATGCGGATGGGGTAACAGAGTCGGGCAAACCTATCGCAATAGCTGATGGTTTGAAGTTTTTGAGGATGGAAAACCATGCTGCCGTCTATTCTGCGGATTCTGGAACCTACCGGTTTCAAACCACGCTGCCGGTTGACAAGTAGTGTTTCGTCATCAAGAACTGCAGGGAAGTTGTACCAATGGTTACACTTGGCGCTATTTCGGAACACTGAGTTCTGGATCAAGGGCTAGGCGTTGCCAGGCCGTGGCGGGTGAGAAATTCCTCGGCCAGTGCCCGGTAGGCTTGGCTGCCGATGCCGGAGGGGTCGTGCTCGAAGATGGTTTTGCCATGGCTCGGGCTTTCGCCGATGCGAATCGTGCGGGGAATGATCGTGCGGTAAATCTGTGCCGGAAAAAACTTGCTCACTTCCTCCACGACTTGGCGCGACAGCAGGGTGCGCCCGTCGTACATGGTCATGACGATGCCTTCGAGACGGATGTCCACGTTGGCATTGGAGGCGCGGATTTGATCGATGATGTGGACGATTTTGGCCAGGCCTTCGAGGCCGAACCATTCGCATTGGAGCGGGATGAGGATTTCGTCGGCGGCGGCCAGCGCCGAGGTCATCAGCACGCCTAACGACGGTGGGGTGTCCAGGATGCAATACTCGAACAAGTCGTTGGGCTTGAGCGCCTGGAGGATGCCGCGCAACCGGGTGAGGTGGTCATCGCTGCGCGCCAACTCGATTTCCACTCCGGCGAGGTCCATTTCCGAGGGCACGAACGACAGGTTGGCGCGCCCGCTGGGCAGGATTTGCTGGGCGACGGTGGTTTCGCCGATGAGCACCGGATACATGCTGCAGCCCTCGGGCGCTTCGATGCCCAGGCCGCTGGTGCAATTGGCTTGGGGGTCCAAATCGAGCAGGAGCACGCGTTGGCCGCGCAGCGCGAGGGCGGCGGAGAGGTTGATGGCGGTGGTGGTTTTCCCCACGCCGCCTTTTTGATTGGCGATGGCTACGACTTTCATGGATGCGGCGTGAGTGTTCAGGCAACGTGTGGGGAATGCAATGAAAACCGCCGGGGCTGCCGCTAAATCGGCCGCGCCGCCCGCTTTGCCCTCAACGAATCAATCTAAGGAGCCACGACCTTATCCTCCCCACTAACTTGGCCCGGCTGCGGCCGTAGGGAGCGACGACCTTACTGTCGTCGTGCGGAAGCAACGCCCATGAACCGAGCCTTCGGCACGTACCCATGGGCCGCTCTTCCGCTACCACCACAAGAATGTGGTGGCTCCTTACTAACTTCCCGGCCCAGTTAGCCCCGTCGTTGTCGGCCCATCGGCGGTGCAAGCTCCCGACTAACTTGGCCCGGCTGCGGCCGTAGGGAGCGACGACTTTATTGTCGTCGTGCGGAAGGAGCGGCCATGAACCGAGCCTTCGGCACTCATTCATGGGCCACCCTTCCGCTACCACCACACGAATGTG
>JBAXCM010000254.1:0-6883 GCA_037141475.1 Verrucomicrobiota bacterium
TGGGAAAACTCTTGCTCGGCTGAATGCCGCCGCAAGCAATGCCTTCCCCGGTTCGCGTCCCGCACGTCCCGCCGATGGAATTTGCGCCAGTCATCCCGATCTAACATAGTCAAACCCGCCAACGAACCGCCGCAAAAGCGCGATCCTTTCTGACACCACGCTCCAACCTTCAACCAGTCTCCCGCAACCAACAAGAACAACCCCATGAAAACATCGGATATCATCAAGCCCTTGAGGCCTCATCTGAAGCACCGGGCCCTGCCGCTGGCAGCCCTGGCACTCGCCACGGCCTTCGGCCTCAACTCCGCTCAGGCCTACTCCGTTGTCTGGGAGACCGCCAAAGACACCACCGCAGACACGGACGTCGTGACTACCGAGGGAACCTTGGTCCGCGCGGTGGCCGGGTCGCCCCTAGCAGGATATGGCGCGACGGTCAACGGCATTGAATTCACGCCATACGCAATGACACCGTCGAATGAATACTCGTGGAATGGCACCCAGTATAACGCTCTGACCTGGGGTGTCGCGGGTGCGGGCGGCTGGACGGACAGCCTTGCCAAAACCCCACCCGATACTAATTTTTGGGGCCTTGGTTGGGGTCACGGGTATTTTGCCAACGTCCCCCCAAGCGGGTTGTCAGAGGCCTATGCGCGGGCTCTGGGTGGTGTGCGTTATAGCGGCGAGCCCGCTACCATGACCCTCGGTGGCCTGACCGTTGGCCAGTCCTATCTGGTGCAATTGTGGTCGATGGATACGCGTGGCTCTGCCAACGGGATGCCCCTGATGACGATGTATTTGGACGGCAACCCAAGTACGGCGATGTTGACTAACCGAGGCCTCTCGGGCGACCCGGGGCAGAATATCATCGGACGTTTCGTGGCCAATAGCACCGTACAGTCCTTCACGCTCACTGGCGCAATCGTGGTCAATGCCTACCAGTTGCGGACGATTGATCCCCTGCCCACGGACCCGGTGGTCGCCATCACCAGCCCGGCCGACACCGCGACGGTGTCCACCACCTTCACCATCAGCGCCACTGCGGGGGCCCCCCGCGGCACCATCACCAGTGTGAGTTTCTCCTACTCCACCAACGGCGGCACCGATTGGAGCACGCCCATTGTGGACACCGAGGTCCCATACAGCTGCACATTCTCGAGCGTGCCGAACGGCCCATGTCAGATCAAAGCCGTGGCGGTGGACAATGACAACCATTCGAACACTGCCATGGTCAACGTCACGGTGGCGGACACCGCCCCAACGGTTGCCATCACCAGCCCGGTCGATGCCGGATACGCGGCCCCCGATTTCACCATCCGGGCCACTGCCACGGGAATCGGCGCCATCACCCACGTGGACTTCTACGATGGCACCACCCAGATCGGCACCGACGACACCCCGCCCTACACCTGCGCGGTCACCGGCGCGAAACTGGGTGCCCATGAGCTAACAGCCAAAGCCTATGACAACGGCTCCCAGGAGGCCACCTCGGCCGCGGTCCACGTCACGGTGGTGAAGCCGGTTGCCATCGAATGGGACCCCGCCCAGAACACCACCGCAGATACGGACGTCGTTACCACGGGAACCTTGGTCCGCGCGGCAGCCGGGTCGACCCTAGCAGGATATGGCGCGACGGTCAACGGCGTGGAGTTCACGCCGTACGCAGTGACACCGTCGAATGAATACGGGTGGAATGGCCCCCAGTATAACACTCTGAGCTGGGGTGTTGCGGGTGCCGGCGGCTGGACGGACAGCCTTGCCAAAACTCCACCCACAACCAATGATTATGGCCTTAACTCTCGTAACGGGTATTATAGCAACATCCCTCCAAGCGGGTCGGAAATGTCAGATGCCTATAAAAAGATTCTGTTTGGTGTGCGGGATAGCGGCGCGTCCACGACCATGACCCTCGGTGGCCTGACCGTTGGCCAGTCCTACCTGGTGCAATTGTGGTCGATGGATCCGAGAAACATTGGCCGAAGGACGATGTATTTGGACGGCATTCTAGGTGCGGAGATGTTGACTGCCCGAAGCAACGGCGACCCGGGGCAGTATATCATCGGACGTTTCGCGGCCAATAGCACCGAACAGTCCTTCACGCTCACTGGCGACGCGGTACTGATCAATGCCTATCAGTTGCGGGCGATTTCAGGCGTGACGGACTCAAGCTACAATGCCTGGGCGACTGTCAAATACGGCCTCACCGATGGCGCCGCCGACCGTGGTGCCGACCCGGATGGCGATGGCTTCACCAACCTTCAGGAGTTCATGTTCGGCACCTCACCGGTCGCCGCCAACGGCACCTTGACGACGAGCGAAACCCTCGCCGATGGGCTCGTCCTGCACTGGCTCCAACGTGCAAGCGGATGCACTTATCTGTTCCAGGAAAGCATCACCATGAGCGCAGGCGACTGGAGCCCCAGCGCGATCGTGCCGGAACCCGACGTCGATCAAAGCGGCGTGCCCGATGGCTACGTCCGCTACAAGGCGACCATCTCCATCGGAGTCGCACAGAAGTTCTTCCGCGTGGAGAGTACGGAGAACTGATCGCTCCGCAACAGGTTCCCTAAACCCGAAAATAGAAGATCTAACAACAAGCGCCAACCGTATGAAAATCGAAAAAATCAAAGTCAGATATTGGATTGGGGTGGCGGTGGCCGTTCTCGGAACACTCCCGCTCACTCCCGTCCCGGCGGCCCAGCCGCCCGCTCAACCCGCATCTTCGCTGGCACGGCCGACGCCTCAGCAGGTCGCGTGGCAAGACCTGGAGATGGGCATGTTCATCCATCTGGCACCACAAACCTGGCAGAACAACGATCAGGACCAGATGACCATCGAGGCGTCGGCGATGAACCCGGAGAAGCTCGACACCGATCAGTGGGTCCGGACTGCCGAGGGGATGGGTGCCAAGTACATCGTCTTCGTCGCCAAGCACGAGGGGGGCTTCTGCTGGTGGCAGACTGAGACTACGGACTTCGGCGTGCGTAACTCCCCTTGGCGCGGCGGCAAGGGCGACGTGCTGGCGGATCTAACAGCTTCATGCCGCAAGCGCGGAATGAGGCTCGGGGTGTATATCTCGCCGATCGACCGGAAGCTCGGCGTTGACGTTGGCGGGCGTGCCACCGATCCGACGCGGCAGGCAGGGTACGAGAAGCTGTTCCGGCAGCAGTTGACGGAGGTGCTCAGTCGTTACGGCGACATGGTCGAAGTCTGGTTCGACGGGAGCCTGATCTTCGACGTTGGCGACCTGCTCGCCCGCTACGCGCCCAATGCGGTGATCTTCCAGAGTCCCCAGGCGTCGATCCGCTGGGTGGGCAACGAGGACGGCGTGGATCCGTATCCCGCGTGGAATGCCGTCGTCTTCCCGAAGACCGGGAAAAAGTGGGGCGAATACACTGCGGCGGAGGGAGACCCGAACGGCAGCCGGTGGCTGCCGCTCGAGTGCGACGCGCGAATTCGCGCAACGTGGTTTTGGCGCACCGACAACGCTGACACACTCAAGAGCGTGGACCAGTTGATGGACATGTATTACAAGTCCGTCGGCCACGGGACCGTGTTCCTGTTGAACCAGACACCCGATCGGACCGGACTCATTCCGGAAGCCGACGCCCGCCGCGGCGCTGAGTTTGGTGCCGAGATCAAGCGGCGACTCGGCACGCCGCGAACGGAATCGCTGGCCACGGGCGCAGAGGTCACGCTCGATGTCACGGGCGACGCCCCCATCGATCACATCGTCATTATGGAGAACATCGCCAACGGCGAGCGCGTGCGTTCTTACGTCGTCGAAGGCATGGTGAACGGAACCTGGCAACAGCTTACCGCTGGCTCGGCCGTCGGCCACAAGAAGATCGATCGGATCGCACCAGTCGCGGCAACGCGAGTTCGCCTCCGCATTCCCGAAGCCGTCGGCACACCGGAAATCAAGCGCTTCGCGGTCTACGGCGCAATGTAAGGGGAACCGCTCGACCCGTAACAGGTTCACTAAAATCAATGCCCGTCTCGGGGGGACCCGAGACGGGCATTTTCAAGGGATGTCCTTGGGTGGCTTGGCCATGAATGCACTGGGATTCTCGGCCACCCCCCCGCTGGCAGCACGAGCTCTAACGCCTGCGACGGTACACCAACATACACGCGCTCAGTCCAACTAACGCGTAACTCGATGGCTCGGGGACTGATGTGGCACTTCCGGTAAGTGTGAGCAGATTGCCGCCGTTTTCAATGCCGATTCGTCCGATGCCGCCATTTGAAAAGGCCAGCGCCCATTTCACCGTCATGGCGGACTCACCCAATGTATTATCGAATTCGACGGGGGCTGTTGCGAGCCCCTGGGTGGTGGTCACCGCACCTGTATTGAATGGATATGTCCCTGAATACTGGTTCGTGGCCGTTCCCGTGTTGACCTCGGTGGAGTAGTCAGCACTTCCAAGCAATGAGGGCAAATTCGCATTTCCTCCGGCCTGAGTCCATGAGGTTCCGTTGTTGGTGGAGAAATAGAGACCCGCCGTAGCCGCAGTAGTTGCAGTCTTTCCAATATTGAAATTTAACACGCCATCGACTTTGACGTCCCACCCCGCTTCAACCACCGTGTCGAAGCCGATGTAATCCCCAACAGAGATCGCCTGCAACCCGCCATGGGTAGGAATCGGATAAGGCGAATTGGTGTACGTGAATCGCCATGTATTGGTGGGAGTGCTTGAAATTGAAGGATTCACGGTTTGCAAACCTGCTGCGGCAGTCAAATCCGTCGCCGTGAATCCGGTGAAGGCATTGGTAACGTCCGCGTTTGTTCTTTCAGTCGTCGCAGTGATTGACCACTGAACCAACGTTGCGGCGTTTATGGAGAGGTTACCGATGATCATTAGCGAGGCCGTGACCGACAGCAAGGGCAGTTTCTTTTTGGTGTTCATTGAGGAGTCCTTTCTTGGGTGGGGGTGAAAAAAAGAGAAAAAAGGTAACGTCGATCGTTCTTCTGTCAAAAGAAATAATGATAAAAAATTATTTATTTTGGAAATGACCGCGCTAGGAAGTGCCTGTGGGCGGATCAGAAGGCGAAAATTAGGGCGAGCGCCCCACATTTGGAACTAAAGAAGCGATCGCTTCCTGGACAAACAGCGCGATTTATTGATTTTACTTGGCAGTGGAAGACTGAGGACTACCTTCAGATCCAAGCAGTGTTCCAATGAATCTGAACCCACCAACAAGTCCCTAGCAGCAGTCGGTGAAACTCGTTCGTCAAAGCAAGCTGCACTTTCGGCAAGGCAAGTCCGACAAAGTCTATGAAGTGGACCTTTGCGAGGCTGGCGGCGGCGAGTTTTTGGTGAACTTCCGCTACGGTCGACGGGGGACCGATCTTCGCGAGGGGACCAAGACGCCATTTCCGACATCCCGGGCCAAGGCGGAAGGGATTTTCGATAGCCTGGTGGCGGAAAAGACCCACAAGGGCTATAGGATCGTCGGCGGCTCGGGAATCGCGGCTGCCCAACCGGCTGCGATGAGCGTGGAGGTGCCCGCCCGGTACGACCCGCGCCGGTATGCAGTGGTCAAACGGCTTGCCGACGAGGCCGGCCGACGGGGACCGCCAAAGGCTGGCTGGCGACTTTCGAGAGTGATCTGGCGGGCGGGTGCATGGCGGATGGGTGAGGCGGCTGGATCGATCGCAGCACGGGTTCCGGCACTAACAACTGCCATCGAATTTTGGTGCGCGGCGTGGGCGCTGGGCCGCTGCGGAGAGGCAAAACACGCGGTGGCGCTGGAAGTGATCAGCGAGCGGGCGAAATCGTTTCCCTGGGTATTGGCGATGGTCGCAGAAGCGCGGGCGGCCCTGCTGCCGGACGAGGAAATAGCGGTCAATTTCAGCGGGGCGGTGGGTGATGCATGGAAAGCGCAGCAAGTCGAAGTTTTCAAAGCACTCGTCGAGCAGGAACTGCGTGGCGCACGATTCAGCGAGGAGTCACTCCGCGGGTTGATTCTTCTAACTGCACGGCACCGCTGGATGCGCGAGGTGGTTTACGAGTTGGTTCGCAGCCTGCCAATTCAGCATGGCACGATGCCGTTTTTCCGGCAGGTGTTCAAGTCCGCTGAGTTTAGGATGGATGCCGAACTCTACGGTCAGGTGGTTAGGCGCTTCGAGTTAACCCAAGGGAACCGCTCAGCTTACTGGCGTCCCAAGGGCACGCCACCGACGGCCTATACCACCACTACCCGTGATTACTTGCGCCGACGAGTGATCAGGCACCTGAAAACCGCGGGCGAAAGCGGTGAGCCAAGCCTGTTCATTCCGCTTGCCACTGGGCTGCTGGTCGCCTTCGACGACGAACTCGACTCACCGCAAAAGACATTCACACATGTCTTCATTCTTAATCCTCGGACGAGGAAGCTTGAAAGCCTTAGAATCTGGTTCCCACGTTACTCAAGTTGCCTGGGATTCATCTGGTTGCTGCGCGGAGGTGGGGATGCGGTTGAATTGAACCACCTCAAGACCAAATGGAGGTTTCGTGCTGGCAGGGATGGCGACCAAAGCGGACGTGAGGAACCTTATCCCGAACTCTGGGATCAGGCACCGGATGCGATCATGCACGTCCTCAGGCATGCGCGGAGTCTCGAAGCCCAGCAGTTTGCCCTGCGTGTTTGGCGGGCGAATCCTAGCTTCCTTGACGAGGCCACCGGCGAGTTGGTGACTGACTTGTTAGCAAGCTGGTGCGGCGAGACAGTTGCTCTGGGCCTTGAGATTGCGAGAACGCTGTGGAATCCGCTGGACCCAGACTTGAGGCTACTGTTAGGTTTGCTGGATTCGCCGCTTGATGTTGCACGGGCACAAGGAATTGCGTGGCTCAAGGATGCATCGGGCCGACTTTCTGGCGACGGGGATTTTCTATCAGGCGTGGCA
>JBAXCM010000255.1:0-6877 GCA_037141475.1 Verrucomicrobiota bacterium
GTGTCGAGCACCAGCAGTGCCGTGCCCTTGGCGGTCAAATGCTTGAGGATGGCAATCAGCACGGTGTGCTTGAGCACGTCCGCGTGGTTGCCGGCATGAAAGCCGTGGCGGTAACTGAACAAAAGGACTCTCCGAAAAAGGGCAGGGGCGCGAGGGCGCCCGGTACAGGCCGCTACGTGCGCGGGCGTGGGTCGATGCGAACTATTTCGTCCGTCATGACGGCAACATCCCGCGCCTGCCGGTGGCCGCCGACGTCAACCCCTCGCTTGGTGGCCGGACCGATCCGTTCAGCGGCCTCACGGTCGAACAAAAGTACCAGCGCGGCTATGGCTGCAGCGGCACGATTTCCTCGATGACAATGGATTTCTTCCGGTCCGGCACCCTCGGCATGTATGACTTGGAAGACGACAGCGGGATGCGCAATTTTCCTGGCATGAAACCGGGTTGCGGCGTGTCGCTGTTACCGGCGCTCGGGGTGTTGTTTTCCGGCGAGGCCAATGCTGACTGTTTCTGCCCCTATAACTTTTCCACGTCGCTGGCCCTCGCTCCTGCCGCTACCCGGAAAAATGAAGACTGGGCATTGTATTTCGACACACCCAAAAATGCCAACGTCAAGCGGGCCGCACTCAACCTGGGCGCCCCAGGCGACCGCCGCGACGACAATCGGACGTTGTGGCTGGGTTATCCCCGCGCACCGCTGATGGAGGATGCCGCCGGCCCCGAAAAACGCCCCCATACCTTCGGCATGCCCTTGGCTATGACCTTGTTCGATGGCGGCCACGCCTTTCGAGTCAATGGCGACCGCACCCCGATCCAAGACACCAATACCCCCTGGATTTATGCGTCCCAAATGTTAGGCATCCAATCGCTGAGTCTCGGCCTGGTCTATTACGACCCCAAAAAGGACTGCCTCGCATTCCCATCAAACGGCCCAGTGCATCTGGATGCCCGCTTCGACGAGCCCACCTGGGCGGCTGACAGCGGAATCGCCATGCACAGCGGAAATGGCAAGGCGGCCGCGCCCAATGCCCGGATGCGAGTGCGCTTCGATGAAACCAACCTGTATTTTGCCTATCAGGAAGATCCGCCCCCTGGCAAGACCGGTGCGGCAGCCTGGCGCACGAATATCAAAAACGACCAAGGCAACATCTGGGGCGGCGATCAGGTAAGCGTCATCCTCAAGGATAAGCACCATTCGCCGTGCGCCCAGTTCGGCGTGGCAGCCGGCGGCGCTCATTACAGCGCAGACGTCTCATGGCGCTTGCGCATCCCGCCCGTCAGCGGCCTGACCATCGACGGCAAGCCCGGCGACTGGGGCCAACAGGGGGTGGTGCTGCCGCTGGCCGAGGGCCGCGGCACGCTGCGCCTGGGCTGGACGCCGCAGGGGTTAGCCATCCTAACAACCATGCCTCGGGACTTCTTCTCGGTGCAAAAGGACTGGAACGCCCTGCGCACCCAGCTCATCGGAGCAGGGCCGCGCAACATCCTCGAAACGGTGGTTAGGCCCGAGGACGGCAGCGCGGAAGCCCTGCGCCCCACTCTCGGTCGCGATTCCAGCGACTCAGTGGACATGGACGACTGGAAGACGTTTCGCGCGGACCGGAAAGCCGATCTGCCGCTGGCATCGGCCGCGAGCGGCACAGACTGGGTGACGGAGGTGTTGTTTCCGTGGGATCAATTAGGCATCAAGCCGGTTGCGGGTGCACGCTGCGGATTGAAGCTGGTTGCCTTCAACCCGAAGGCCGGCGACCAAAACATTGCCGCTGGGGGTGGTTCGCGACGCGATATTGTGCGCGGTGAAATGTTGCCTGAACTCGAACTCGCCGCCGCAGCCGATGAAACCGCCATCAAGCCGCCGACCACCCGCCGTGAGTTCTACGGTGCCATCCTGCTCTACGACTTGCCGCCTCGGGAAATCCCCGTCGCGCAGTGGTCGGCCGCCGTGGCCGCCGATGGGGAAAGTTTCCGCGCGGAAATGGCGGTGCCCCGCAAGCTGCTCACGGCACTGGGACTTTCCTTGGACGATATGAACATCGCCATCCGTCCTAACGGAAAGGCCGTGCCTTCGTTTGCCAGCCTGTCGTCACTCATGTCACCCCGGTATAGCCTCACCTTCGCGAAGGCGGCCCAGGCCGGGCGCACATTCATGGTGCGCCTGCATTTCGCCGAGCTGGATGACGTCAAGCCTGGGGAGCGGGTGTTTGCCATCCGCATGCAGGGCCGCACGGTGGAACCGGCACTCGATGTGGTCAGGGAGGCGGGCGGCCCGAGGCGGGCGCTGAGGCGGATCTACAAGGGCGTGCCTGCTACCACTAATCTAACCATTGAGTTTGTGCCGCAGGCGAAGACCCTAACAAGCCACACACTACCCCTGCTCAGCGGCGTGGAGATCGTCACCGAGCAATCCGATTGAGCATGCAGTCCGAGCCCATCAAACGTGTCGTGGCCGCCTGTCTGCGCGTGAAGCGCGTGGCGCTGCTCTGCCTGGTGTGGCTGGGGGCCTCCGAGTTGGCAGGCGGGTGCAATGTGCCGGTGTTCCGCTTTGCATTGGAACGCTGGGTTTCCGACAACTATGCGCTGGTGGTGGCCCATGACAAGCCGCTGACGCCGACGCAGAGCGAGCTAACGGATCGACTTCTGGGCAAATCAACGGAGAACGGCGGCAAGGCGAATCTATCCGTGCAAGTGCTCGATCTGGCTGCCACGCCAGCCGATCCCACAGTCAAGTATCTACCGCTGGAAAATGTTGCCTTGCCTGCCGTATTTTTGTTTTTTCCCGCCAGTTTCGGCAAACCAACCTTGGTTTGGCAAGCCGCACTAACGGCAGATTGCGTCGCCCACATCACCGCGTCTCCTTTACGCGACGAATTCGTCGCCCAAGCCACCACCGGCACCACCGCAATCTGGATCTTGCTGGAGTCGGGCCAAGCGACTGAGGACGCCGCAGCGGAGCAGGTACTGCGGGAAAGCCTGGCCGCAGTCCAACAAGAGTCGGAACTGCCTGCGGGGGTGGTGCATCCGTCCGGCGCAGTCGCTGGCGGATCGACCCCTGCAACGACTGACAACGGCTACTTCGACCCAGAGAATCAACTCGATTCGGGCATCCCGCTGCGCATTGGCTTTGAGGTGGTTCGCATGCCAGCCGACGACCCGCGGGAAGATGTGCTGCGCGGGATGCTGCTCAAGGTGGTGCCCGGATTGCTGGAGAAACGCGACAGGCCGCTTGCGTTTCCATTGTTTGGACGGGGGCGCATCCTCGCCCCGCTGGCGGGCGAGGAGATCCGGCATGAGTCCATCACTGCGATCTCACGCTATCTTTGCGGCCCTTGCGCGTGCCAGGTCAAAGCTCAAAACCCCGGCGTCGATCTGTTGCTGGATGTGGACTGGGAGGCCAAACTTGCGGGTGCCACCACCATTCCACCACGCACATTGCCGCCCCTGAGCGGCACCGCCGCCATCACCGGCAAGGCCCCGGTGGCACCACCCCTCGCCGCTAGTGCCGCAGCTCAACCAGCCGCCACTGGCTTGCCGGCGTCGGTGCTGCGCAATGGATTGTGGGCCAGCGCCACGGTGGTATTGCTGGTCATAGCGGCCACCTTCGGCATCCTTCGACTGCGCCCATGACCGTGTGCCAATTGGTGACCCGTGAACTCGCCTACAGGAAATGGAACTTCCTGTTGGCAGTGCTGGCGGTGGCGATGGCCGCCACAACCTATCTGCTCACCTCGGCACTACTGAAAAGCACCGACCTCACAACGGCCGCTCTGGTGTCGCGCAAGGTGCTGGACACCGAACGGGCGATGCTGCGGCTGGAAGATGAGATGCGCAAGGCGATGAAGGGGCTTGGTTTCAATATCTATATCTTCCCGGAAGACCAAGACCTCGGTGAGGTCTATGACAAGGGCTTTGCCTCCAAAACTATGCCAGAGACCTACGTCGAAAAACTCGCAAACTCATCGATCATCACCGTCAACCACCTGCTGCCCGCACTGACACAGAAGCTGACGTGGCCGGAACAGAAGCGCTCGATCATCCTCATCGGTATTCGCGGCGAGGTCCCGCTGGCACACCGCAATCCCCTGGAGCCACTCATCGACCCGGTCGCGTCAGGCCAAATCGTCCTCGGTTGCGAACTCCACCAAGGGCCAGGCTTTAAGCCCGGTGATAAACTCAGCCTGATGGGCCGCGATTTCACCATCGCCAAGTGTCACCCGCAACGGGGGTCCAAAGATGATATCACAGCGTGGGTCAATTTGTCAGACGCACAGCAACTGCTAGATAAACAGGGCCTCATCAATGAAATCCAGGCCCTGGAATGCAACTGCGTCACCGTCGATCGCCTCGCGGAAGTGCGCAAGGACTTGCTCGCCATTTTGCCCGGCACCCGCATCATCGAGATCGGTAGCCAGGCGCTGGCTCGAGCGGAGGCCCGCCTGCAAGCCGGCGCAACGGCCGCGCAACAATTGGCCGCGGTCAAGGCGCAGCGCAGCGAATTGCGGACGCAGCGCGAAACCCTCGCAGCCCTGCTGTTGCCGCTCATCGCCCTCATGGGCCTGCTCGCCGTGGTCGTCCTGGCGCTGCTCAACGTGCGCGAACGACTCGCGGAAATCGGCGTGTTTCTAGCGCTCGGGATCCAATCAACCACGCTGCTGGGCGTCTTCCTTCTCAGGGCACTGGTGAGTGGCGTGACCGGCGGCGTGCTCGGTGCGGCGCTGGCGCTGTTGAGCATCGCGGTGTGTCGCGAGCGGCTCTTTGACGGTCACCCTATCGCCGCGTTGCTTGATCGATCCGAGCTGGCATGGCTGCTCGTTAGCATGCCGGTGTTTGCGGCGAGCGCGGCCTGGGTTCCTTCATTTTGGGCGTCTCGCAGGGACCCAGCTGAGGTATTGCGCCATGACTGAAAATATTCTCCAGATCTCCTCCTTGCAGAAACACTTCCCTGCCCGCACCGGCAAGGACATCCCTGTCTTGCGCAAACTCTCCCTAACCCTTCGCCCCGGCGACTTCGTCGCTTTGCGTGGTCCAAGTGGCTGCGGCAAAACCACCCTCCTGCTCTGCGCCGGTGCACTCTCGCGGCCCACAGCCGGCTCGGTCCTGATAGACAACTGCGATCCCTATGCGTTATCCCCCACCGCGCGCTCCGCCTTCCGCGCCACCCACGTCGGATTCGTATTCCAAAACTTTCACCTCATCCCCTACCTGTCGGTCCTCGATAATATCATCTTGTGTGGTCTCACTGCCGCCCCGAAGCCAGCACTGACCACGCGAGCACTTGGCATGTTAGATAAACTCGGCCTCTCCCACCGCTTGCGCCACCGCCCGGCGGAACTCAGCACTGGCGAGCAGCAACGCGTCGCCCTAGTGCGTGCCCTGGCAGGCGGAGCCAAGCTCATTCTTGCCGATGAGCCAACCGGCAATCTCGATCCTGCCAACAGCCGCATCCTGCTTGATACCCTCGCCAACATCGCCAACCAGGGTGGCGCGGTGCTCATGGTCACTCACGAACCCGCCGCATGTGACCGCGCACTCACTCGCCTCGACATGCTCGACGGATGCCTGCATTCCTGTTAGTCAAGAGGAACCCGCAACGGGCATGCGAGTTTACTGAAGGGCTTCTTCCCTTTAACCACTGCCGCTTTCTGTGCCTAGCGGCGCAGAACGACAGAACTCAGGACTCAACCTCATTCCCAACAACACTGCAAACAAGTCCTAAATCCCTAACTGTCAGCCGCGGGCGCATGAGCAATAAATCTGGCAAATGTTACCATGCGAGGACTGACCCCATGGTCTGAGGTGGCTTGTAGCGGCGTGTCTGTGACCGCCGATGTGCATGAGATGACCCTTGTCGAGTCGCTGCGTTCATTGGCGATTCAGGATCATCGGCGGTCATAGACACGCCGCTACAAGACCCTTCAGGATCACCCGCAGTCATAGACACGCCGCTACAAAACGACAAATACTGGCGCGGCTCCTGAGCTTGACCGCTGGGCCAGCCTGCGCGATAGAGAGTCCGGCTGGAGCGCGCCGCAGCGGAACCAAGCGCCACCCACCCTTATTTCCCATCCATCGCTTCGGCACACCATGAAACTTCCATTCCTTGCCTGCGCCGTGTCATTCCTGCCGCCCGTCCCTCAACACTACCCCTAAGCCGTGATACTCACTGAAACAGACATCGGCATCGCGGTGCCCATAGGCCACCCGATCGGCTGCCGACCAGATGATTGGATTTCCTCAAGACCCACCGCAGCAACTTCGAGGCCGCCGGGTCTGTTTGGCGGGGCCTGGCGGCGGCCGTGCCCTGCAACCAAATCGAACTGCCCGGCTGGCTGCGGGAGGATGGCTTCGCCCCTAACTGATTCATGAAAGGTCCGGTGCAAGCACGGTTGGAGGGATGGTGGCTGACCTGTGGCGGCATGACTGCTGCCTATCTGATATTAATTCTAGCAATGCTGGCGGCCACCGCCGTCCACAGCTCGCCTCACGAGTTATGGGAGGCCCTGATGAAACGCGAAATCCGCTATGCCATCTGGCTGAGTCTGGCCACCTGCACGACCACATCGCTGCTTGCGCTGTTGCTCGCGGTACCAGTCGGTTTTTTGCTGTCTCGCGCCCGTTTTCACGGCAAGGCGTGGCTGGACGCGGCATTGGATATTCCCATCGTGTTGCCTCCGATGGTGGTGGGCCTTTGCTTGCTGATCTTGTTTCAAACACGCGTCGGCCGCGCCATCGAACAAGTCATGCCTTTCACCTACACCGTCGCCGGGGTGGTGTTGGCCCAATTTGTCATCGGTGCCTCATTTGCGGTGCGCACCATGCGCGGCACTTTCGACAACCTCTCGTCGCGCCCCGAGGAAGTGGCGATGACGCTGGGCTGCAC
>JBAXCM010000256.1:0-6873 GCA_037141475.1 Verrucomicrobiota bacterium
GGGTGACGCTTGCCTGCTTGCCATCGCGGAAGATGCGGAGGGAGGTGGCTTGAACGGCGGCAGAAGCGGCGAGGTGGAGGAGCAGTTCGTTGGCGTCGGAGATTTGAGATTGGTTGACGGCGATGACCAGATCACCGGGTTGGACGCGGCCATCAGCCAGAGATTTGGGGGTGACGTGGGTGATGACGGCACCGCGAAACCCGCGGAGTTGTTCGGGCAGCGAGAGGTCGCGGGCGGCGATGCCAATGGCTTTCAATACTTGATTCGGATCGCGCTTGCCGCCGGGTGTTTTTCCATCATCGGTCTTGCTGGCATCGGTCTCGGCAGGCGTGCTCTCCGCAATGTCCGCCTTGATCTCCAGCGTTTCTCCGCGCCGCCAAATCTTGAGTGTGGCCGTCTGGCCGGCACGGCTGCGCTGGACCAATGCGATGAGCTGGGACGTCGAGTGAATCGCCTCACCATTGAAGCTGAGTACCACATCCCACGGCTGAATTCCAGCCGACGCAGCCGGTGAACCGGGTGAAATCCCTAACACCGCAGCCCCGCTCTCACCTTGGAATTTGATGGCCGAGCGCACCGTTCGATCGAGGTCGCGCATCTGCACGCCGAGGAACCCTCGAAGCGGCCGCCCCCGCTCCAATATCTGAAACAACGCGTCCTTCACGTCGTTGGACGGAATTGAGAAACCGACGCCTTGGAAGCCCGGGTTTTCCCGGTCTTTGGAATAAATCGCCGCGTTGATGCCGATGATTTCCCCGCGCAGGTTCACCAAAGGACCGCCCGAATTGCCGGGGTTGATGGCTGCATCCGTCTGAAACAGATCGCGTTGGTTGTCCGAAAGCGAGCGTTCTTTGGCCGAGATAATCCCTTGCGTGACCGTCTCTCCCAGACCAAATGGATTGCCAATGGCAAACACCAATTGGCCCACCCGCACTTCCGTCGAATCACCAAGTTTCAACGGCGAAAACGGCCCTGCCCCCTCAATTTTGAGCACCGCGATATCCAGCAAACTGTCCTCCCCAACCAGCGTCGCAGGATAGGTCTTGCCATCGTGAAGGGTCACTTGGATCTGCTGCTGACCGGCAATCACGTGGTGGTTGGTGATCGCATGGCCCTCCTTGGTGACGATCACCCCGGACCCCTGGCCTTGCGTCGGAAACCGCCGGATTTGCGAGCGCCCCCAGCCGTCCATCATCCGCTCGGTGCGCACGCCCACCGTATCGATGCTGATGACCGAGGGCACCACCGCCTCGGTGACTTTGGCATACTCGTTGTTGAGGCGGGCGAGCAATTCGGTGTCCTTGAGGTCGAGCGGGGGCAGGTCCGGCAGGGTGAAATGTTCCGGGCGGAAGTGCCCGCCCTGCGGGCCGTAGCCGGGAATGAGATTGCGCCAACCTCCGCCCGTGCGCCAAACGCGCAGCGACGAAACCGTGAGAAATGCAACGGCAAACACCGCTAACAAGGCTAGCAAACGACGAAATCCGGGTGTCATGGGATGGGGATGGAACGCCGTGACAATGGCTTCCATTCGCGGCTTTTCCAAGCGCGAATCGCCCCAGACGGGGGAATTTTTCTCACCTTTTTTTGCGCAGGCGCTTGCCGGATAGCCGGGCCGCAATCAAATTCGCGCAGCGCCCTTGGTTGCGCAATTGCTCGCAGGTCGCCTCGATTTTGAGCGACTGGCGGATCGGTTCAAACCCGAGTCGGCGGGTCATACACGCAGTTAGATTTTCGAGCTGTTCGTCCTCAAATTCGACCACTCGTCCGCAATCGATGCATACCAGATGATTGTGTGAGGGCTTATCCAGAAAGTTCGGATCATAGGTTGTTTGCTCGTCACCCAAGTCGATTTCGCGCAACAGGCCGGCGGCCACCAGCAGGCTGAGCGTCCGATACACCGTGGCTCTCGAGGTGTTGGCGGCGCTGGCGCGCACCCGTTCAAACAACTCATCCGCCGAAAAATGCTCATCCTTGGAGAAGACCTCGCTCACGATAACCTCGCGCTGGGCCGTGCGTCGCAGTCCTCTGCGGCTGATGAATTCATCGAGTCGTGCTTGCACCGTGGCGTCCATCGCCAAACTTTATCTGACCGCCCCCGCACCGAAAAGAACAAAGCGTGACAATTTCCCATCCCGTGTAGGAGAATGATGGGGCTGCTCACCGACTCGGATGGCGAGCCGATGAGTGTGAGCCTGTTCCCAGGCAACACCAATGACCTGGGCACGTTCGCGACCCTGATGGAACACCCCAAGGCCAGGGAGAGCACGCAGCTCAGGCAAGGCACACAACGTCTCAAGCGCGGCAGGCTCGACGCGCGGGTTAGCCTACAGATGAGTGAGCGCCGCCGTATTCAACAAGCCTGGGAGCCATTGAACATGACCGTGCAGTCCGGTGGCTCTTCTTTGTCTGGTCTTGCAGCGCAGCGGTCTCCTGCCTTGCAGCGGAGCGGTCTGCTGTCTGAGGGGCAGCCTCGCGATAGAGAAGTGGAGGTGTTCAGATCGGAGTGAGGGAGTAGGAATCCTTGGCGTCCTTGACGAGCCAGCCTTGGGCGGCGAGAGCGGCGCGGAGTTCGTCGGATTTGGTCCAGTTCTTGGCTAGACGCAATTGCCAGCGCGCGTCGGCCAGCGCCTGTATCGCCGCCGGAACCTCGATCTCCTCGGCCGGGGTTTCCTCTGGCAGAGTAAGGCCCAGGGAGCGCAGCACCCGGTTGAGGGCGGCCAGAGCCTTGGCTGCAGCTTCGCCACTGAGGGTGGAAGCTTCGCGCAGGCCGGTGAAGATGCCGCCTAGAGCCCCCGGCGTGTTGAGGTCGTTTTGCAGACTGTCCCAGGCCGCTTGAAACGGCCCGAACTCGACTGAATCGAAGCGCGGTGAACCCTCGATTTTAGCGGCGAGTTGGCGGGCGGCTCGGGCGATTTTGGAGAGGGCCTCGCGAGCGCCGCTGAGGGAGTCGAGGGTGAAGTTGAGGGGTTTTCGGTAATGGCCGCCGAGCAGGACATAACGGACTTCCATGGGGGAGAATCCGCGCTCCGCGAGGTCTTGGAGAGTGAAAAGGTTGCCGAGGGATTTGGACATTTTTCCGCCATCGACCAGCAAATGGGTGATGTGAAACCAATGCGCCGCGAAGTGACCCCCACAGGCGCACTGGCTCTGGGCAATCTCATTTTCGTGATGCGGAAATACCAAGTCCACCCCGCCCGAATGCAGGTCGAAGGTCTCGCCGAGGTATTCCTGGATCATCGCGGAGCACTCAAGGTGCCAGCCCGGACGACCCTCACCCCACGGTGCCACCCAAAAATTTTCCCCGTCTTCGGGGCGCCGGGCTTTCCACAATGCGAAATCCGAGATGCTGTCCTTTTCGTATTCATCGGCATTGGCCCGGGCATTCTGGGTTTTTCCCAGATCCAACTCGCGCTCGTCGAGGTGAGAAAGCCGTCCGTAACTAGGAAACGAACTGATCTTGAAATATACCGACCCGTCGCCACCGACGTAAGCATGCCCCTTTGCCAGCAGCGCCTCGATCATCGCGATTTGCTGAGGGATATGCTCGACCGCCCTTGGCTCAATGTGCGGCGGCAGGCAGTCTAGGCGCTCGCAGTCGGCGTGAAATTGCGCCGTCCAGCCAGCTGTGAAATCGGCAAGTGATTGCCCGGCTTTTTGGGAATCGCGGATCGTTTTGTCATCCACATCGGTGATGTTGCGCACATGAAGGCTGCGCAGGCCGCCGGTTTCCAGCGTGCGCCGAAGCACGTCCTGCAGCACAAACGTGCGGAAATTGCCGATATGCGCCGGCCCGTAAACCGTCGGCCCACAGCAATAAAAGCGAAACGTCGCCCCGTCGAGGGGGCTTAGGTCCCGGTCGGCCCGGGTCAGGGTGTCAAATAGCCGCATGCGACGGGTGTAGCCAACCCAGCGCCTAACGGCAAGCACGGGTTCTTCAGCAGGTTTTGAGTGGCATAGCTTCGGCGCACTATCTTCGGCGTTCTGGGTTCAGGGCCGTGGAGGTGTCCCGTCCAATGCTCTCAAGGTTGGGCCGCCGGGGTTGGCAATTTCCCAAAGTTGCCCGACAAGGGAATCGAAATCGGCTTGTGAGTCCATCATCCGGTGGTAGGCTAGGCCGGAGGAATTTGAGTTTCATCATGTCAGCTGATTGCAATCATCGTCAACATCGCGGGTTAGTGGCCCTTACCCGGAAGCAAACCCTGGGTGAGGAGCTTGCCAACAGTCTTAGCCACGGCGTGGGGTTGGCGGCGGCGGTCGTCGGCACGCCCGTTCTCATCGTTACGGCGCTGCGGCACCACAACACTGCCATGGTGGTGGGGGGCAGTGTGTTTTCCGGGGCGATGATTCTGATGTACCTGTCGTCTTTGTTATACCATGCATTGCCTCAAGGGCGGGGCAAGCATCTGTTCCGCTTCTTCGATCATGTGGCAATTTTTCTGCTCATTGCTGGCACCTACACGCCGATTACCTTGGGCGTGCTCAAGGGAGCATGGGGTTGGGCGCTTCTTGGATCGGTTTGGTTGCTGGCGGTGGTGGGGATTGTGCTCAAGTGGTTTGGTGGTATCAAACGACCGTGGATTTCCACCGGTTTGTATCTGGTGATGGGTTGGTTGGTGTTGCTCGTCGCTCGCCCGCTGTGGTTCCAAATGTCGATGTCCGGCTTGCTATGGCTGGCAGCGGGTGGCCTGGCTTACACGGTTGGCACAGCCTTTTATGCCATGGATGAGCGCATGAAATTCGGTCATTTTGTCTGGCACCTGTTCGTCATGGCGGGCACCTGCTGTCATTTTGCCGCCGTGTTTGTGAGCGTTTGAGAGTTGCCACAAAATTCAGCGGTCAACATCACTTTCGACAACGGAACGAGCCAGTCGAATTCTCTAAACTGTCGGCTGTGGGCGGAAGCACAACGCCTCAAACAAATGTTGAAATGCGACCCCCACCGGTGTGGCGCGTACTCACTCTGGCAGTCGGATACGAGCGGGAACATCCTTGGGAGGGATGCCGGCCTTGATCAGGGAATCCCAGATGCCAAGGAGGTGCTCGATGGAAAGTTGTCGGTCGGCTTCGAGTTCAAGCTTTCGGCCGGGGTTTTGTTTTTGATAGGCGGCGAGATACGATTGCAACAGACCTTCTGGCACTTGGAGCGAGTCCAGCGTGATGTGGCCCTCGGCATCCACTGATATGACTGACCGGACGTCCGCAAGTTTGTCTGAGGGGACCTCGCGGACGGTGGGCAACTCGATGCGCAGCGCGGGCCGGGGTTTGGTAAATTGGGTGGAGATGATCAGGAAAATGAGCAGGAAAATGAGTACATCGATCATCGGAATGATCTGCACCTGGCTGCGGCTGCGGACTGGACGCGGAAAATGCATGGGGTTCTAGAGGGGGGCTGCTGGCCGGGACATGCAGGCGTGCACAAAGCTGCCTAGCAAGGATTCCAGACGAACAGTGACTTTCTCAATGCGGCGGATAAAATAACTGTGCGCCACCACACATACCACCGCAGTGACAATGCCGAAAATGGTCGTGTGCAGCGCCACCGCTATGCCGTGGGCCACCAATACATGATCTGTGGTTTCCCCAAGGCCCTCGAAAATAACCACCAGGCCGGAGGTGGAACCTAACAGCCCGAGCAGGGGAGCCACGGTCACTAGCACGTCGAGCACGCTGATGCCGGAGTGGAGGGAAACGGCTTCCTCGCGAGCCGCGGATTCAACGCACTGGGTGATTTCGCCGACGTCCTTGTCGCGGTTCTTGATCGCCACCGCGCAGAGGCGAGCGAGGGTGCTTTGGCCAGCTTGGAATTGACGCACGACGTCATCGGCACGATTCTCGGCGAGAAGGTGTTCAAAGGCCTCTACGTCCCGGGCCAACGCTGCGGGAATTACCCGGTTGCGGGTCAGCGAGAGGAATTTGTAGAGGATCGCCATGATTCCGATGACTGAGCAAAGCGACAGCGGAATCATGAAAAAACCGCCTTTCAAGAGGAATGCCCAAGTGGCTTGGAATGCGTCGGCAGCGGCTGAGGCGGGCGCGGCGGCGGGTGCGAGGGATGTGAGGAGCGGGACGCGGAACATGATGGGTGGTTAAAAGATCGGGAGAGTGTTAGAAATAGAAGTTATAGGTGAGCTCCAGCGGCTCGTCCTGAAATTCCTTGCCCAATTCAGCGGGCATAGCGGGGATCGAGGCGTCGCGTATCGCGCTGAGGGTGAAACTTTCTTGGAGTTGACCGGATTTCATGGCGGCAATGCACTGGACGTTGCGCACCTTCCCCTTGGCATCAACGAAAAACCGCACGGTGAGGTAGCCAGGGGTGATCAGGTCGCGGTGGCGGATGAGGTTGCGCTGCCACTCAAGCTCGACGGCGCGGCCGATGATTGCTTGGTAACGGCCCAGCGGTGAGTCTGCCACATCCAGAGCGCTGCGACCGCTGCGGGAAATCGAACCTTGGATGGCGGTTTTGTGTTGGTTTCCGCGGAACGCCGGGTCTTTGGGCAGATCCGTCCGCTTAGGTGTCGTTTTGGATTCTTTGAGGGCGTCTGCAGTTGGCAGGGTGTCCGGGATGCCGGTGCGTGGCTCGGCTTCCGGGCCCGTCGTGGCCGGGTCGGGCGCATGGGGCAATGGCACCGGCAGATCCACCGGGTTGGAGCCCTCCGCCAAGTGCGCGGGCTGCGCCGGGCTGGTGTGGGTGTCAGTCTCTCCGGGCGTGTCGGTGGATTCGCCGCGGTTGGCGGCTGATGGAGGGGCCGGGGTGATTGACGGCGCTGGTGCGTCAGCGACCGGCTCGGTGGAATCCGTCAAAACGCCATCCTGGTACTGGCTCACGGTGGTCTCGAAGTCGTCTGGGTGGCGGGGCTGGATGCCAGCCTGGGC
>JBAXCM010000257.1:0-6816 GCA_037141475.1 Verrucomicrobiota bacterium
GGTTTGGGCATGCATGGTCGGCAACTCCGAAACTGCACAAGAATCAGCCGCTGTCGAGCCTCGGACGCTCCGACCTCAGGTGCCCTGTGTTCAACGCACCTTGCAGAGATTCATTGGAAGCCCTCACGCCGAAGGAATGAATACGAACGCCGAACATCCAACATAAGTGGTGAGAATAGCCGCCTGAATAGCTCAAACAGGCCGACATCGGCCGCCCAGGTAGCTATCAATTGTTAGATTCGCGACGGCCGTCCACATCCTGGAAGGTGGAGCCGACATCCGCTTCATCCCACAGATCCTCTGCCATGAAACGCTCGAAAAAACACGGGGATTGGCATGGACCAAGGAGCAGGTGGCCACTGCGTAGTGGATTGAGCTTGGACTTTAGGAGCGCCAGCGCTGGGTGAGATCGGCGTAGGCGTCGATGCGGCGATCGCGGAAAAACGGCCACAGCCGCCGGATTTCCTCGAGGGATCCGTAGTCCAAGTCTTGATAGAGGATTTGTTCGTCTGTGGTGGAGGCTTTGGCGAGCAATTGGCCGTAGGGGCCCGCGACGAATGAACGGCCCCAGAATTCAGTTTCACCGCAATGGCCACAACGGTTGACTGCGGCAAGGTAGCAGCCGTTGGCGACGGCGTGGCCGCGCTGGACGGTTTCCCAAGCACCCTGTTGCAACTCACCGAGGGCGGCCTTTTCCGCAGCAAGCCAGCCGATGGCAGTGGGATAGACGAGGAGTTGAGCGCCGCCAAGAGCCATCAGGCGGGCGGCTTCGGGGTACCATTGGTCCCAACAGATGAGCACGCCAATGTTGCCGAAGCGGGTGGTCCACACTGGCCATCCGCTGTCGCCGGGGGCAAAGAAGAATTTTTCCTCGAATCCCGGGTCTTGCGGGATATGGGCCTTGCGGTAGAGGCCGAGCAATGAGCCATCGGCGTCGAAGGTGGCGGCGGTGTTGTGATAGAGACCGGGTCCGCGCCGCTCAAACAATGAGGCGATCAGCACGATGCCAAGTTCGCCAGCCAGAGCGCCAAGTTGCTCGGTGAGCGGCCCGGGCAAGGTGTCAGCCAGATCAAAAGCTGCGGGGTCCTGGACTCCGCAAAAATAGGGAGTGAGGAACAATTCCTGAGTGACGACGATATTGGCGCCTGCCGCTGCAGCTTGGCGGATGAGTTGTTCGTGGTGCGCAAGGGCTTCGGACTTGGAGGGGAAGCTGCGGGACTGGAGCAAAGCGAGGCGGGGCATGGGTGGATGGTGCCGCAGCGCGGCCTGGAGATCAATCGGGAATCGGCAATGAACTCGAAATCCGGGGGGGCAACGCCCGAGTACAGACAACCCATGGATTGCACGGATTTTTGCAGATTTTCAGTTGTGCAAACGGGGGTATGAGCGTAAACCCCCTTGGTTTGAGCCGTCGTGCCAGACCCCAATTGAATTCTCTCATTCATTTTATGCAAAACACATTTACTCCCATTACCGCCCACGGTGGCAGAGACTACCCCACGGGATATTCGCTTATGAACAACGGCCTGCTTAACAAGGGAACCGCCTACTCGGATGCCGAGCGCGACGCCTTGGGGCTGCGCGGCCTGCTGCCGGCACGGATTTTTCCCATCGAGCAGCAGGTGAAACGCGCCCTGCGCAATTTGCGCGCTAAAAATAGCGACCTCAACAAATACATTTTCCTCAACGCCCTCCAAAACCGCAACGAGACGCTGTACTACAGAGTCGTTCTCGATCATCTCGAGGAAATGATGCCCATTGTTTACACCCCCACGGTGGGCCAGGCATGCCTCGAGTACGGGGCGATTTTCCGGCGTCCGCGGGGTTTGTGGATCACCATGAAGGATCGTGGGCGGGTGGCCGAGGTGCTTGCCAACTGGCCAATCCAGGACGTGCGCCTGATCGTGGTGACGGATGGCGAGCGGATCCTCGGGTTGGGCGATCTGGGGGCCTTGGGCATGGGCATTCCGATCGGCAAACTCTCGCTTTACACCGCTTGCGCCGGCGTCAATCCCTACTATTGCCTGCCAATCACCCTGGATGTGGGCACCGATAATCAGTCATTGTTGGATGATGACATGTACATTGGCATCGACCAGCGGCGGACCCGCGGCCAGGAGTATCAGGACTTTATTGAGGAATTCGTGCAGGCGGTGCAGACACGCTATCCTAGGTGCCTGTTGCAGTTTGAGGACTTTGGCAACCACAACGCGTTTGATTTGCTGGCACGCTATCGCGACCGGATTTGCTCCTTCAATGACGATATCCAGGGCACCGCGAGTGTGGCGCTGGCGGGTCTGATCGCCGCTTCGCGATTGCAAGGGGTCAAATTGGCCGAACAGAAACTGTTGTTCTTTGGCGCAGGTGAGGCGGCCACCGGGATTGGCGAGTTGTTTGTGACGGCCCTGCGTGACGAGGGACTGAGCGAAGCGGAGGCACGGGCCAAGTGCTGGTTTTTCGACAGCAAGGGGCTCATCGTTACGGCGCGCGGCAAGTTACCGGCTAACAAGTTGGCATTTGCGCAGGAGGCCGAACCTCTGGAAGATTTTCTGGAAGCGGTGAAGCGGATCAGGCCGACGGCCTTGATTGGAGCGGCAGGGGTAGCGGCGGTGTTCACCAAGGAAGTGGTGGAAGCCGTTGCGCAAATCAACCCGAAGCCAGTGGTTTTTGCCCTATCCAATCCTACCTCCAAGGCCGAGTGCACTGCCGAGCAGGCCTACACCTGGAGCAAAGGCACGGCGATTTTCGCCAGTGGCAGCCCGTTTCCCGCAGTCGAATATGAGGGCCGAACGATGGTGCCGGGGCAGGGGAATAATGTGTACATTTTCCCCGGCGTGGGGATGGGTGTGTTGGCCAGCGCCAGTCGCGTGGTCACCGATGAGATGTTTTTGGCAGCGGCACGCTCGCTTGCGGCGATGGTCTCCGAAGAGGAGTTGGCGGTGGGGCGGGTGTTTCCTACGCTCACCAACATTCGGGCGGTATCGCTGCGGATTGCCACCGCAGTTGCGCAAATTGCCCATGACTCGGGATATGCGCGAGTGCCGCGTCCGGCAGACATAGAGGCGGATATCAAGCAACGCATGTTTGAGCCTGAATACCCGTCGTACGTCTAGCCCCGCAGGTCATTGATGGCGGCGGCCAGCACGCTGCCAGCGCGAACTACACGGCCGACGGCAGTTTCGGCGAGGTGGCCGGGGTGGCCAACATCCACCTCGCCGGATGACGGTAGATCGACGCAGATGAACACAGAAAAATTGCCCAGATCTCTCTGCATCTGCATGTATCTGCATTTATCGCGGTTAAAATCTCTACTCTTCAGGCACAATTGAACCGTATGGGTCCCCCCGGCCTACTCGCCGCCGCTGCCTTCCTGGGCGGGCGGGCCGCTCTCAAAGCGCATCAAATTGGCGATGAAGGTGAGCGGGATATGGCCGGTCTCGCCATTGCGGTTTTTGGCCAATACTAATTCAGCCTTGCCCTCTTCGGCGTCCTTTTCCTCTTGGCTTTCCGCATAGTAGGCAGTCCGATAGAGCAGTCCGACCAAGTCGGCGTCCTGCTCGATGGCACCGGATTCCCGCAGGTCAGACATACGGGGCACGCCGAGGCTTTTGCCGGTGCGGCTTTCCGGTCCGCGGTTAAGCTGGGCGAGAATGATAATGGGAATGGACAACTCCTTGGCCAGCCCCTTGATGCCGGCGGAGATTTCCGCGATTTCCCGCTCACGCGAGTTTTCCGCCTGGCGGGTGCGGGACTTGAGCAATTGCAGGTAGTCGATGGCGATAAACTGGATGTTTTCGTCGCGTTTTTTCCGCCGTGCCTTGGCCCGCAACTCATTGATGGAGATGCCAGCCGTGTCGTCGATGAACAACTTGGCGGCTGCCGTTTCCAGTGCCGCACGTTGCACGCGCTGCAAGTCACCCTTGTTAGGGGTATAGCCACGGGAGAGTTGGCTGACGGCGAATTTCGACTTGGAGAACACCAGGCGCTGGACGAGTTGGAAGGCGCTCATTTCGCAGGAAAACACCATCGAGGGCTGAGACAGGTTGATGCAGATGTGCTCGACAATATTCATCATCAGGGAGGTCTTGCCCATCGAGGGGCGGGCCGCGATGACAAACATTTCCCCCGGCTTGAGCCCGCCGCTCTTGCGGTCTAACTCCTCGAATCCGGTCGATAGCCCCTGCGCTTTGCGTTCCCCGGCCAGCATCGCTTGAAACTGTTCGAGCACCGCGCCAACCGACTCCTTGAGGTTGTGCTCGCGGTGCGCTTCAGCCCCCTCACGGATCGCCAGTACTTTCGCTTCCACCGTGTCAAGCAACGAGGCCACCTCGTCCGGCGCGTCGTAGGCCTGCGCGATCGCCTCGTTGGCATTCTGGATGATCGAGCGCAGGACAAATTTGTCCTTCACCAATTGCAAATGATGACGGAAATGCCCCGGACTCGGCGCGTAGGTGTACAGGTCAGTTAGGGTCGAGGGTCCGCCCACCCGGTCCAACAACCCCCGGTCCAGAAGGCGCTGGACGAGCGACACCAGTTCGATGTCGCGGCCGTCGGCAAACAATTCCAGCAGAAATTCGAACAGCGTCGAATGCGCCGGCAGATAGAAATGCTCCTTGGTGAGTTTTTCTTCGATAGCCACGCCGAGGTACTCCTGCGGTTCCTGCAACATCGAAGAGAGCAAACTTTTTTCCGGGCCCAAGGCATGCGGCAGCGCCCGGGTGACATCATCGACCGCCGAAGGCCCCTGTTGAAGGGACGCCGGAGGCGATGCAGAATTGAAGGATTTCGGTTCGTCGGCCATGCAGGTGCCGACCCTGCTAAAATCTCCCGCCCCGGTCAATCTTGGTACCCGGTGAGCAATGGGTGAATAACTGTGAACAAGTCCACATGCGCCTGATTTCCAAGGCTTGCACAACTCTGGAAATTCTTCAAAATATCCGCATGCGTGCTCTGGTTCAACGGGTCCTCGAAGCGTCCGCCACGGTCGATGGACGGCAAATCGCCGCAATTGGCCACGGTTTGCTCATATTCCTCGGCGTCGAGGAGCGCGATGATCCCGGCGACGTCGCTTGGCTAGCCCCCAAACTCGCCAAAATGCGCATTTTTCCCGATGCCGACGGCAAAATGAACCGCTCTGTCATTGAGGCTGGCGGCGGCGTGCTTGTGGTGAGCCAATTCACGCTTCACGCATCCACCCACAAGGGCAACCGCCCGTCCTTCATCCGCGCCGCCGCCCCGGAGATTTCCCAACCCCTCTACGAGGCCTTCTGCAGCGCCATGGAGGCCGAACTCCGCCAAGCCATCTCCTGTGGATCGTTCGGTGCCAATATGCAGGTGGCCCTCGTCAATGACGGCCCGGTAACCCTCTTCGTCGATACTCGTCAGAGGGAATAATCTGGCATGTGATTCTGGTAGCCGAATGACGCTAACCAGAAATAAGTTTACCGGGGGCTGATAGTATTGGGTGGGCCGAGGGTTTCTTGTTCGAAATCGCCGCGGTCAAGGCGCTCTGCAATGATCTGGATTTCACGATGGACGTCGGCCAGCAGCGGTGCTGCGAGAAGTTTCGGCAGCAATTGCCGGTCGTAGGGCGTGAGCGGGCTGGGTGCGGCGGCGGGGCGCCAGCGCATTTGGAATGGGAGAACGAGGCGCGGGGTGGCTTCGCGGAGTTTGAGCAAGATATGCCAACCTGCGGGGTCGGTATCTCCGAAGTGATAATGGGGCAGGCTGGCGGGGAGCTTTGCTAACAAATTTCGGAAGGCTTGGGTGGGAAACGAGGTGGCCGCCAGCAGTGTGCGGTGGTCGCCATTGGCAGCGGCGAATTGGCGGAAGGTGGTCTTGCGGTTTTCGATGGTGAGCAGGTGCCCGGCGCTGGTGGAGACGGCTGAGCAGCGTGCAAGATCGGCGGCGGAAATGAGCACATGGCTCAGCCCGTCGAAGGGATGCATGGTGCCATCGGCAAAGTGCAGGCACACCGGCCCGTGCAACTCAACGTGGGACTCGCCGCCGACAAAGCCAAGGGACTTCAGTGGGGTTGCCGTCCCGAAAAGCCGCTTCAGGCCGGATTCAAACGTCCGTTGGTGGCGCTCAAGTCCTTTGGAATCCAGCCCGATAGCCACACTCGCTTGACGGATCAAGGTGCTAGGCGGCCAGTCTCGCGAACTGAGAGCGTGAACCGAATCTAGCAATTTTTTCAACGTGGCGGGATGGGTCCAGGTGAAGGGGCGCAACGAGCGGCCTTGTGAAAATGCGAGTCGCAGCGAGTCGCAGAGGTTGCTCCATTCGTTAGAAAAACGGGGGTGGCCGGTTTGGAAAAATCCGGCGACGATATCCAGCGAGGCAGCGAGGAGGTCGTGGCTGGCGCTTGTGCCAAAGAGCCCGCGGAGCCAGGCTTCCTGGGCCAGCGGCAGGGTGACCCGCTCAATCAGATAGGTCCGGTAGCGGTGGCGTTTGAGGCCCAAGTGCCCGGCTTTGGCGAGTGCCTCAGCCTCGCGGGTGGCGTTTGCTTGGTCTTCGGCGCTGGTGATGCCGACGCTTTCCAGCAAACCCAGCCAAGGTTGCGAAAACTCTCGGCTGGACTGCTCCACGCGCTTGCCGCGGCGGACCTGCCATTGGCGGTGGAGTTGCGAAAGCCAGACGGGCGGGTTCATGGCGCTTGGATTACGTTAGCGCCTCTAACAGTTTGTCACGATCGACCTTGACGACCCAGTTTTCGATATGGGTGATTTGGCCGGATTTATCGTCGTACGAGCGATCGACGCGGCATTGGACGACGGTTTCGGCGTGTTGGATCATGGTGGGAAGGCGGTCTTCGGG
>JBAXCM010000258.1:0-6804 GCA_037141475.1 Verrucomicrobiota bacterium
AGTTTGAAGACACCTTCGACAACCTCGAGGATTGGGACGACGCAGTGCAAATCCCCGCACCCTTTTCCACCGACCCACCTCTCGCCGTGCCCGATGTCGGGCCCAAGCACACACCGCCGCCCACCGCCGGGGATCTGGCAGTCACGCCCACCGCTGAGGACGTGTCCAACCCGACCGCGGAGGACCTATCCAACCCGACCACGGAGGACCAATCCAACCCGACCGCTGAGGAGTCTGGGACGGCCGTGGAGGAAGTTGCTAGATCCTCCCAACCCATCGTCAAGCC
The DNA here is from genome assembly GCA_037141475.1 of Verrucomicrobiota bacterium. Classification (GTDB taxonomy): domain Bacteria; phylum Verrucomicrobiota; class Verrucomicrobiia; order Verrucomicrobiales; family Akkermansiaceae; genus Luteolibacter. Next base: position 287 of record JBAXCM010000258.1, read on the forward strand.
GCTGTCCCTTCGGCCACACCTCGGCCTCAGCAAGCTAGAAGCGGTCAGTATGATAACCCTCGCCATATTGTTGCTAGTTGGCGGCTACTGGGTGTACGATCATTCCCTCAACCGCGTGCTTGGCCAAGCCGGCCAACTGGCGAAGGTCACGTTTCCCGTTCGCGGCACCCATATCACCGTCAACAGCGTCGCCACCTACTGGCGCAAACCCCTCAAAGATGGGAACCGGATCGATGCCGTACGCCGAGGCGTCGTGCTCATTCCAGTGGCCGAAATCACCCTGCAAGGCGGACCTGGTGCCATTCGCGCCTTGGTCCTCAACGAGAACGGGCTCGCAGTGGGTGATCCGATCACCCGGCCGGTCGATGGCACGGCCACGCTGACCTTGTCGGCGACCGACGGATTTGAAGACACCAGTTTGCACGCGGCTTATCGCACCGGGCAGACGCAGCCTTGGACATTGCGTATTTTTGAAGCCTCCTCGGCGAATGCCCAAGGTAAGGAATTCAAGAAACTTCTCGAACTACCCATTTCATCCGACAAACACTAACCCTCTCAACTTACAACGTCATCCCCACCATGTCCGATATATCCCCTCCCCCACTTGTACCACACGAAGGCTGGCACGTCATGCACCTGTTCTATCAAGTTGATCACGCCCAGTGGGCGCTATTCAGCGACGAGGAGAAGCGCCAAGCCAAGACCCACCTCACCGAGTTGGTGCAGGAGATTCGAGCCACAGGGGACACCCAGCTGCTGAGCTTTTCGATTGCCTCGCCCAAAGCAGATATGGGCTTTGTGCTGCTGACGCCGGACCTGCATGTGGCCAATGCGTATGAGAAGCAACTGGCACTTTCCCTAGGCCCGGAAATCCTAACACCCGTCTATTCTTACCTATCACAAACCGAGAGTTCCGAGTACACGGCAACCCGGGAGCAACACATCGCCGAAATCCTCATCGCCGAAAAGCGCCTCGTCCCCGGCACCCCGGAATTCAATGCGGCCCTTGCCGAGTTCGATGTCCGCATGGCCCACTACCTGAAATTCCGTCTCTATCCGACGCTGCCGGACTGGCCGGTGATTTGCTTCTATCCGATGTCGAAACGCCGCAGCGGCAATGACAATTGGTACTCGCTGGACTTTGAGGCTCGCCGCCACCTGATGGCTGGGCACGCCCGCGTCGGGCGGACATACTCGGGGCGAATCCTCCAACTCATCACCGGCTCCACGGGTCTTGACGAATACGAATGGGGCGTGACCCTTCTGGCTAAAAATACGAGCGACGTCAAAGCCATCGTTTATGAAATGCGCTTTGACGAAGTCTCTGCCCGTTACGCCGACTTTGGAGACTTCTACATCGGCATGCAACTGCCTCTCGATCAATTGTTCCGGCGAATCTGCCTCTGACAAAACTTCGCCTCACAACCAAGCAAGGCGAAGCCCATGACGCAAGACTTGAAGACGCAAGAGCAGAAGATTTGACCTAACGACAACATCCTTGGCCCTTCAAGGGCTTTAGCCCCCACAACCGATGACTCTCCACGCCCCCTCCGATGACGACAAGCCACTTCCCTCCTGTTTACAGGCAGCGCATGAGTGAGCCCGTCGATAAGGTGCGCCAGCGCTTGCTTGAAGCGGCGAATGGTCTGAGCCATGCTGGAGTGCCGTATGCCGTGGTCGGCGGCAACGCGTTGGCCGCATGGGTCTCCCGCGTGGATGAGGCAGCCGTGCGCAACACTCGTGACGTTGACTAGAAGATTGAATCAAACTTCGCACCCCGACAACATTTCCCCAATCCATGAAAACACCTATCTTTCTAACACTTCTATTCGCCCTGCCGCTAGCCGCGCAGGAATTGCCGTCAATTGCCGCCATGCAAGAGGCCGCCAAAGCATTTGTCACTGTGCTTGATGCGGCACAGCGCGACAAAGCACAATTTGCGTTTGCTGCGGATGCCCGGGAGAATTTCCGTTTCACACCGCAAGTCCGCAGTGGGCTGCCGCTCAAGGAAATGAATGCGGACCAACGAGCGGCAGCGATGAAGTTGGTCGATGCCGCGCTCAGTGACAAGGGCCACCTCAAGGCGGCCCAGATCATGACCTTGGAAGGGGTTCTGGCTGATATCGAAAAAAAACCCGAGTTCCGGGATTCCGGCAAGTACTATATCTCGCTCTTCGGCACACCCGGCGACGCCACCGGCTGGGGTTGGAAATTTGAAGGCCATCACCTATCCCTCAACTACACCATCGTCGGCAACAACCAAATATCCGTCACTCCATCGTTCTTCGGTGCCAATCCCGCCACCGTTCGCGACGGTCCCCGACAAGGGCTGCGCGTCCTAAAAGCCGAAGACGAACTCGCCCACGCCCTCCTCGGTGCTCTCCTCGAAGCGGGCCGCAAGGATGTCATTTTCAGCGACAAAGCACCTGCAGAGATTCTAACCGCCGAAAGCCGCCAAGCCACGGCACTGGCTCCCGTCGGCACCCTCGCCAGCGACATGACCGAGGCTCAGCGCAAGGCCCTCTTCGAACTCATCTCCGAATATACCGGCCGCCACCGCCAAGACCTGGCCGATGCCGATATGCGCAAAATCAAAGCCGCTGGTTTGGACAAAATCCGTTTCGGTTGGGCCGGCGGCACCCATCCCGGCGAGGCGTGGTATTACCGTGTGCAAGGTCCTACATTTTTGCTAGAAGCCGCCAACACACAGAACGACGCCAATCACATCCATGCAACATGGCGGGATTCCGCCGATGATTTCGGCCACGATATCCTCGCCGAGCACTATCATCAACACGCCAAGGATCACGGAGATCATTGAAATAACCACCCTACTAACACCCTCATGAAAATCATACGCCAACCCATCCTCGCGGCAATGGCCGTGCTCTTGCCACTCGGGGCCTTCACGCCAGCCGAAGCGGCTCCCGCTGCCCTCTTTGTAGCGCCCTCCGGCAATGACACCAACCCTGGCACACTGGAAAAACCCTTTGCCACTTTGCAGCGGGCACAACAGGCCGCTCGGAAAGCAGCTGGCCACGATGCAGTGACAGTGAATGTTAGAGCAGGCACTTATTACCTCCCAGACACCCTGGTCCTTACCGCCGAGGACTCCGGCAGCCAAACCGCGCCGGTCGTCTATCAGGCATATCAAAATGAACAACCCATCATCAGCGGCGGCATCCTGATGCACAACCTCAAATGGGAACCCTACAAGGACGGCATCATGCAGGCAAAGGTGCCGGCCGGCTTCACCACCGACCAGTTGTTTGTCAATGGCGAGCGCCAGCCAATGGCACGCTACCCTAACTTTGATCCCAAGGTGCTGCACTTCAACGGCACCGCTGCCGATGCAATCAGCCCGCAACGCGCGGCTCGCTGGAAAGACCCGGCCGGCGGATTCATCCACGCCCTGCACGCCGCTGAATGGGGTGGCATGCACTATCTGATCACCGGCAAAGGCGCGGATAACAAACTCACCTATGAAGGCGGTTGGCAGAACAACCGGCCCGCTGGCATGCACAACGAATTCCGCTTCGTCGAAAATATCTTCGAGGAACTCGACGCACCCGGCGAATGGTTCCTCGATAAGAAAACCAGCATCCTCTATTTCTATCCGCCGACTGGGGTTGATCCGGCCACAGCCACAATCGAAGGCGTGCGCTTGAAGCATCTCATCGAATTGCGCGGCACCGGCAAGGCACCGCTGCGCTTTGTCAGCTTCAAAGGACTGACGTTCCGCCACGCGGTGCGGACGTTCATGGAAAACAAGGAGCCTTTGGTCCGCAGCGACTGGACGACCTATCGCGGCGGCGCGCTTTTCCTAACTGGCACGGAAGACTGCACCATCCAGGATTGCTTCATTGATCAGGTTGGGGGCAACGCAGTGTTCGTCAACAACTACAACCGCAGGGTCACGCTGCGCGGTTGCCACATCGCCAAGGCGGGAGCCAATGGTGTGGCATTCGTCGGGGATCGCGATGCGGCACGGGTTCCGCGTGATTGGAACGATCACTCGCAATCACTGGACAAGCTCGACCGCACAGTGGGTCCGAAAACCCCCGACTATCCGGCAGATTGCCTGGTGGACGATTGCTTGATTTATCTATCGGGCCGGGTGGAAAAGCAGACATCACCGGTACAAATCGAGTTGGCGCAATCCATCACGGTGCGCCACTGTTCGCTGTATGACGTGCCGCGGGCCGGGATCAATATTGGTGATGGCTGCTGGGGTGGGCATCTCATCGAGTTCTGCGATATCTTTGACACGGTGAAGGAAACCGGCGACCACGGATCATTCAACTCATGGGGCCGCGACCGGTTCTGGGGATTGGGCGGCTTGGATCTCAACAGCGATAAGGGATGGGACGCCGACAAGGAAGTCGTCCTCCTCGACGCTCAAAAACAAACTATCATCCGCAATAACCGCTGGCGCTGCGATCATGGCTGGGACATCGACCTCGATGACGGCTCAACCAATTACCATATCTATAACAACCTCCTCCTGCACGGCGGCCTCAAAAACCGTGAGGGTTTCTATCGGACCGTCGAAAACAACGTGATCATTAACAGCGGATTTCACCCGCATTGCTGGTACAAGCACAGCGAGGATATTGTACGCCGCAACATCATGAGCAGCGAGCGCTATCTGCCGGCCGGCGGCATGCCCCCGACCCCCTGGGGCAAGGAATTGGATAACAACCTCGTGCATTGCGAGGGTTTGCTTATCCCACAACACGCCGACGCCCTCTCGGACCAATCCAATCGCGACGAGCATTCCTTGGTCGCCGACGCCATGTTCGTCGATGCGGCCAACGGCGACTTCCGGGTCAAGGACGGCTCGCCAGCCCTCAAGCTCGGATTCGTAAACTTTCCGATGGATCAGTTCGGCGTGCAAAAACCCGGGCTCAAGGCCATCGCCCGCCAACCCGAGATTCCCAAATTGGAAAGCCACGTCAGCCCGAAACCTGTCGTCAAGCGCACTCAGTTCCTCTGGCAGGCAACCATCCGCGACGTCGAGGGCCTCGGCGACCGCTCCGCCTACGGATTGATGGACGAGTCCGGTGTCCTGCTGCTGGATGTGCCGGCAGCCAGTCCCGCAGCCAAGGCTGGCCTGCAAAAAGAAGATGTGATCGTCGCCGCTAACGGCGAAACTGTTAGGACAGCATACGATTTGGGCAAATTGCAGGACAAGGCTGCGGGGGGCAAACTCACGCTGCTTGTCTCAAGGAAGCAGAAGCAGGTGACGGTAGAGGTGAAGGACTATGTGTATGTGGTGGCGGAGAGCTCGGGCAATTCCGAGTTTAAAACCATTCCCCTGACGGCAGCGGCTGGCGTGATCCCCGCCAAGGTGAGCGTCGGCGGCGCAGTACCTAACAATGACCCGGCAGCCTCCCTGGTTGATGGGAAAATTGGCGATGGAATGGGACCGATGTTTGCCAACGGAGTGACCAAAGGGATGTACAAACTGGATCTGGGCGCGCCTATGTCTATCGGCCAAATCAACACCTACTCACGCGGCGGAGAACGCGGCCGCCAGAAGTTTGTCCTCTACGGCAGCAGCGCCGCTGCGGACCCCGGCTGGAACATTGCCGATGCCAAGCTCTTTACGGCGGTTGGCAGCGTGGATGCCCGGCAGGATGCGGAATGCAAAGCGACCAGCATCCGTGCCAGTGGGGGCAAGCCGCTAGGCACATACCGCTGGCTGGTTTGGGCGGTGTTTCCGATCAATAATGCTGAAAACACCGCCTATCAGGAAATGCAGGTACTTCCCGCACCTCCAGCAAAGGGCCAGTGAACGAATGGCAAAGTCAGCGGGAGATAGCCGCTGACTGTTGTTTGAAGAGGTCGCCCAGTTCATCGGCGATGGCGGCATCGACCAAATGGCGCAGATGAGTTAGGGCGGTGTTGTTGAGAAACTCACGGCCACGCTCGGGATTGGCAAAAAGATCCACCTCAATGAGGATTTTCGGGCCGGCCGGAGTGCTGATCACTGGATAGACCGGGTGATCTGGCTTGTCCCCGCTGTGGGTACGAACGGCCACGGTTGCCAAAGTATTGCCACGTGCCACCGCTAGGATGGAGGCGGCGGTCTTGGCTTTGCGCGCCCCGCATATTTCGTAGCCGAGGTTGCGTAAGATCCGCGGCGGGCTAATCTTAGGGTCGAGCCAGGCACTCAGAGCGAGGGCTTCGACGACGTTTCCGGCGCGGACAGCCGCCAGCCAGGAATCTACCAGTGCGCGGGCCTCGGCCTCCGACGGGGCATGACCCGGCACAACCTCAGCGACGTGCGTGCTGCTAGACAGGCAAGTGGTCCGCCAGCTCTCGACCCGGCGTTTGGGCTCGCCCTCAGCCCAGGTTTTGGCGGCCAGCAGGTTGCCTTCTGCCTGCTCACTGGGCAGGAAACCGGCGAGCAAGTGCCAACCGGCGTCCGCTTTTTCAAAAAAGAACACGTGCACGTCCAAGCGATCGGGTTCACGCACCGAAAAGTACTGGAAACTGGCGGCCGCCACCGAATC
>JBAXCM010000259.1:0-6802 GCA_037141475.1 Verrucomicrobiota bacterium
GTCGCGGCCTGACCCCACCTTTTCGAAACGTCCGAGCGGCTTGGCAAGGGCTCGGCTCGGGTCGGTCATGACGCTTGGTGTCTCGGCGATGATAAGTATTTTTCCCATGGTGGCAGGTTGCGCTAGGCGCGGTGGCGTCAGGGACTAGCCTTGGAACGAGCCATTTGGCAAGCGGATTGTGGAAATTTGCCCAGGAACTCTCAGACCGCCCATCGCCAAATTCGAGAGGATCTGTCGCCGGGGTTGGCTGGAGTATCCTAGCAAATCAAACCCTGAAGCACGAATGCCCCCTGCTATTTCCAGACGATCGGACGGTCCGCTGGCCCTCCTCATTGCCCCACGCGATGCAAGCGCACTGGGACAGGTGCCTCATGAGAATATGAAAGAATGCAAAAACATCAATAATTCCAAATATTTCTGCGGGTAGTGGCCGGAATATTTTTTCCCTGATTTCAGGAGGGTTGCGGGCTTTCTTCTAGATGTGGCATGGTTTTCCGTTGACGCTACCAGATGTTGATTTACGATTTGCGCGTGGCTGTTCCAGTCGACAAATAAAGCTTAATTTCAGATGCGTTGCGTACAATGTGGTTCACTTGACGACAAGGTCCTCGATTCTCGATCATCGAAGGATGGGACGTCGATTCGGCGGCGGCGGGAGTGTTTGAGCTGCAGCTACCGGTACACGACGTACGAGCAGATCGAACGGACGGAGTTGCGGGTGGTCAAGCGCAACGGTGCCCGCGAAGCGCTCAACCGGGAAAAGATCATGAGTGGGCTGGTGAAAGCCTGTGAGAAGCGGCCGGTGCCGATGGACCGGCTGGACCGGGCGGTGGAGGAGGTATTGGCAGAGCTGCACAAGGACCACCTTTCCGAGGTGCCCTCCACGATCATTGGCACAAAGGTGATGGACAAGCTCCATCAGATCGACCCGGTGGCCTACGTCCGCTACGTGTCCGTGTACCGCCAGTTTGAGGACGTCAACGAATTCATCCAGGAAATCCAATCCCTGTCACGCCGCGCCGCTCGCGACCACCTCCAACGCCGCCTTTTCAAGGACTGAGCCCACATTTACAGCCGCGGCGGACTGCCTGCCATCGGCCACCCCCATATCCAAGCCCCAAGCCTCATCCAGCACATGATCTCCTTCATCGGCAACCGCCCCGCTCTCCAAATCGGCCGCTACCAAGTGCTCGACTACGATACCTCGTGGCTCGATGACGCCCTGCGCCGGGCCGCCGTGGCCGCCGATCATGTCGATTTTCCCTTCGTCGAGGAAATCTGCGACGGCATCGTCCAATACTTGGAAACCAAATGCCCGCTCCGCTTGCTTCGATTGGACGACCTCTACGCCCGTCTGCGTTTGATGCTAGTCAAAATCGGCTGCACCCCGATTGCCGATAAACTCGAACCGCTGGCCCCGCCAGTGACCGTGTCGCTGGTCCGCGTGGCGATGGAGGTGGGCAATGGCTTCGAACTCGCGTTCTTCGAAACCTTGCGCTCCGAACTCGCCTCCCTGCGCTTTGCCGGGGTCGAGGAAATCCGTTTTGTCGGATTGCGCCAATGCGTGCTCGTGCTGCGCGGCACCCAGCACTGGAATAAGAGTTGTGAGGTTCTGTTGCAGGAAATCCAGGCCATCATCTCGGCTTGGAACCGCGATCAATCCACCCTTTCCCGACCACAGCGCCTGCTCCTCGAAGAACCGGCGGCCTGACCAGTTGTGGGAGCCTCACTCAAGCCCATCAACTTCAACCGCAAAATTGGCCAGCGAACGCTCGACGACACCGTTCTCTCGGATTTCGTCCAGAATTTTGAGAAAATCCCGCTGCGCGACGAAAACTTCGAGTTCCCCGACCTGCTCGGTGCCGCCTACAAATACCTGATCAAATTCTTCGCCGATTCAGCCGGCAAAATGGCCTGCGAGTTCTACACCCCACCTTGCCAAACTCCGCCAACAAAAGCAGGGCCTGATGCACGACCTCCTGACCGGTCCGGTGCGGGTTGATGAAATTGCTTAGCCTCAAAAACCTGACTCGCTATTCGCCACATTTTCAATTATCACCCCGCCACCGCCACTTCCCCACGGCATGAAGATCAGCCGGATTACGGTGGATCATGTATTCGTAAAAGATTCCCGGGGGGTGGAGCTTCCCATGCGAGACATCAGTGACGGCTGCCGAAGCATTTACGCCACCATTCTCGATCTGGTACACGGACTCTACGAAGTTTATGGAGTGGAGGGGCTTTTCGAAACCGGCAATGAAGGTCGGGTGGTGATTGCAAGGCCGGGCGTTGTGATTATCGATGAGATCGAGGCTCACCTTCATCCATCGTGGCAGCGCGACATTCCGGAATGGCTCAAGGTTCACTTCCCGAAGATCCAGTTTCTCGTTAGCACCCATAGTCCGCTCATCGCTCAGGCAGCAGATCCAAACGGATTATTCATCCTTCCCTTGCAGGCCGATACGGATCAGGTCGCGCGGCCAGCGACAATGGCTGAATATGAGAGAATCCGTTGGGGCACGGCACACAAGACGATTCTTGGTGTGGCCTTCGGCCTGAGCACGACGCGCACCAAGTGGGCTACGCAGCAACTGAAGCGATGGCAGGAACTGAACGCAAAGCATAAGGCCGACGTGCCGCTGGCAAAAGCCGAGGCTGCGGATTTGAAGGTGCTCAGAAAGCAACTGGAGCTCGCGCTGGACGGGGCCCCTTTGGAAACCTTGTGATATTCCGACCATGCGTAGTTTGCCTAACAAACGAAGTCGGTTTGCCAAGGGTCTCAAAGCCAAGCTTAAGGAGGAGACGGACGCGATCGGTAAGGCGGCCGATCCCAAGGCGGAAGCCGAACGCCGCTATGACAACGCAAGACAGACGCTATGGTTCAAACCTGTGGTCGACAAGCTGAAACGCTTGTCCGGCAAGGGGCAGCGGTGTATGTATTGCAGCGGCAGCGAGGCGAGTGATGTCGAGCACTACCGGCCGAAAGCGGTGTTTCCAACATTAGCGATGACTTGGGAGAACTACCTCTGGATCTGCACCCCGTGCAACCGGCACAAAGGAAATCGTTTTCCGCCCATTACAGAGCCTGGCGGAGAATTCGTGAATCCTCTGCAAGAGGACGTCTGGCGGTTCTTTTTCATCGATGAATTCGGATTTCTGTCCCCGCTTTATAGGTTCGATGTTGCATGCTTGTGTTTGACAAGCAACCCGTCAACCGGTTGGCTTCGGTGATGAACCAGAGTGTTGGTATCTCTGATGTGAAGACCAAGTTTTCCGAGCTTTGTGAGCAGGTGGCTCGGACGGGCAAGGGGTTGTGGTCACTCGTCGGGGCAAACGCATGGTACGCATTGCGCCGGTGAAAGAAGTGATGAGTTCGGGCAGCGGGGTGCTGACGGGTGTGATGGATCGGCTCAAAGAGGACGAGGCGCTGTTTGGGAAAGCCAGTCGCATGCAAACGGATTTTTCCGACGTCTGGAAGAAGCGTGTTGCCAAGGCCCGCAGTCCGCTCGAGGAGGAGTGAAAATCGACCTGTTTTGCCCAATGGCCGCACATCTTCTTGACACGTCCATGTGTTCGCAACCGTTCAAGAAGCACCTACGCGGCTCCTCAGCTTGCTCGGCCCAGCACGCCTAACTTTGGGGCGTCATCCGGTCCCATTCCGCCCAGAATTGCCGAGTCTGCTTCGGGTCGGGGATGATCTCTAGCAGGGTGGCGGTGGCAGACGGCTCGCCGAGAACGTCGAAGTCGTCCGGCGTGCGAATCGTCACGTGCCGCATCCCCCATAGCGTCGCGAAGCCCGTTAAATTGGCGCTGTGTGGATTGATCATCCACTCGCCGGCTTGGGGGCCTAGGGCATGCAGGCGGGGCAGGCGCCCGAAGATTTGGCCGCCGCCATTGTTGATGACGGCGAGGACGCGGCCCTGGCATTCGATTTGGCTCAGCACAAAGGGTGCGGCGAGATCGTACATGGCGGTAAGATCGCCGATCAGCGCCCAGCTGTCGGTGAGTTCGGCCGACCAGCCGAGCCAGGTGCTGATTTGGCCGTCGATGCCGTTGGCACCGCGGTTGGCGCGCACGGACTGGAGCGGGTAAAGGGATTGGGCAAAGAGGTTCCATTCGCGGATGGGCAGTGAGTTGCCAAGAAACAGACCGCCACCCAGCGCGATGTAGTGCGAAAGTGTGCGCAACAGCGCAGGCTCGCTATCCGGATAAGATTCTAACAACTCATCGATGGCCGCTGCGCGCCGCGAGCAGCGTGGCAGGTAGTCGAGCGCGTCGCCGATTTCATCCACCTCCCCGAGTGCCGCGAGCACTTGGTCCAGCGGACCGCGCACAACATGACAACCCCGTGCCAACCCGGCAAGACCGTTGCGACAAACGGACCATACCTGAATGTGGGTTAGGCCCTCCAGTTCACGCCAAAAGCGGCCGCTAGGCACCTCACCCAAGCGCAGCACGCGGCCGGGTGGATGCGCCAGCAACAGCCGGTCGCCATCGGCGAGCGCCAGCCGTCCGAGGGTTTCCCGCAAGCCGCTGGTGGCGTCTGCTAATACCGGGGCACCCAGGGTCTGGCAAAAATGCAGGACGTCGTCGCGCTCGTCGGGTTCCAGACCACCGACGAGCACGACGGTTCCCAGATAGGCATCGGAGCGGAGCCAGCGGGCGAGGGCGGCCACATCGAGGCGCTCGCGGGTTGGCATGAATGCTTGGCAATCCTCGGCGCATAATGCGTCGTCGCCACAGGTGAACGCCTCATCGAGTTCGATGTTGAGGTGGAGAGGCTGACGGCCATTCCACCCGGCAAGGCCACCGGCGAAGGCGTACTGGCCAAACAGCCCGGGTTGCTCGATGGCTTGCGGTGCGCCGCTGCCGCGGTAGGTGGCTGGGCGGTCTGCGGTGATGGCGACGAGTGGACGGTTTTGATAGAACGCTTCGATGACTGGGGGCAATAATTCTGCGGCAGCAGTGCCGCTGGTGGTGACCACCGCGCAGGGAAGGGCGGTCTCCTGAGTGCGACCCATGGCAAAAAAACCGGCACTGCGCTCTTCAAAGTGCCGCCAGATGCGTGCCAAGCCCGCCGTTTCAGCTCGCGCCAGTGCCTCGATCAACACCGCATTGCGGGCCCCGGGGCACACGACAAACTCTCGCACCCCTGCCTTGAGACAGGATTTTACCACTTCCAGCGCCACTTGCCATGCATTCACCGCACTTTGTTAGCGCATCCTCCTCACCCCGTCAACCTGTGGTCCGTCGAATAAATCGTTTGCCAGCCACCACCGGTTTGCTAGTGTTCACGGCACATTACCTGTCGAAACCGAAAGCCCTAAGAAAATGATCAACTTCTTTTCCGCAAGTACCCGTATGGGTGATTCCCGCAATGCGATCCGCGAATGCATGGATGCCGCGTTAGGCACTAACAAGGCGTGTGATGTGGTCATTGTCAACGCGAGTGTCGGCCATGATTACCAGGCACTCATCGACGAAGTGCGCGAATTGGCACCTGGTGCGCGGGTGCTTGGTTCCTCGTGCTGTGGCATTGTCGGTTCCGAGGGGGTGAGCGAGTCGATGAAGGATGTGGCCATCATGGCGTTGCGCGGCAAGGAGTTGGCGGTGGCGCACGTCGATGGCATCAACGGAAGCAATGCTTATGCCAAGTCGGTGGAAATGGCAATGAAGTTGCGGGAGGCGCAGCCGGGGATCAATATGATCTATTTGCTCGCGTCGGGCATTGATATTGCCAACGACGGCTGCATTGCCGGGCTGGAGTCGGTGTTTGGTCCCGAAGTAACGATTTTTGGAGCGACCTCATCAGACAACATGCGCGGAGTGGTTAGCTATCAGATGGTGGATGACCAGGTGTTCGAGCATGCGGCATGGGTGGTGGGCTTTGCAGATCCGACGCTGCAGGTGGACACCCAAGCGACTCATGGGTTTATTGCGGTTGGCGAGCCGCTGACAGTCACCAAGGCGGAGGGCACGCGGATTTTCGAGCTGGATGGAATGCCTGCTTGGCAGCAATACACGGCGAGACTGGGGTTGGATGCCGCCACTGCCACATGTGGCGACACGATTCCGGTAGGAGCGCTGGCCGAACGTCTGCCGCTGGAGTTGGCTGAAGAGTATGGCAATTCACATATCTTGCGGGTGGTGACCAAACGTGAATCAGACGGCACGATGCACTACCCGACCGAAATTCAAAATGGCAGCCAGCTGTGGCTAACGGCACGTGATGAACTGCGGATCTTCTCTGACATGGATCGCATGATGAGGCAAATGACGGCGCGGGCCGGCGGCCGGTTGCCGGTAGCGGTGTTTCATGCGGACTGCTTGGCACGCGGACGCTTCCTGTTCAACCGGGTGATGAAGGAGGAACTGGTGAGCCGGATGCAGTATCCGCTCAGTCGCGATGGGGTGCCGCCGCCGTGGCTCGGAATGTATGGGTTTGGAGAATTCGCCCGGCTGGGCGGCGCTAATACCTATCACAATTACACCACCGCCATCTATGCCATCTATCGCAAGTAACCAGAACGTCATCATCGACGGCTCTGGTGATTGCCCGGAGGCGCATCGCGAATATCATAAAGACTGAGGCGGTTCTTTGCCTTAATCATTTATTTTCAATTTGCCTTGCCCCTTGAAATACGCTCGGTTGCTAGCCGAATTGTACGTGTCCTCTGGCTGCAGCTTGCCGTCGAGATAGAGTTTTTAGATGCCTCTCTTTCGAGTCTTACTTGGTTAAGGTATCGCTTATCTCTACTCTGTTATTTGGGTGAGATCTCATCTGGCCAGAGTGGTGGGCGGT
>JBAXCM010000260.1:0-6784 GCA_037141475.1 Verrucomicrobiota bacterium
GTACTCCGACGTTTGTGCTGGGGCGCGCCACCGGGGAAAGTGTGACCGGCTTGTTGATGGTCGGTGCCAAGCCGATGGCCTTCGTCGAGGCCGAAATCCAAAAACTGCTTTCCACCAAATGAACCCACCTCCCGACCATCCTCATGATCCGGTCATTGTTACCGATGCCCGGTTGTGGTTGCAGGCTGCTTGCATTTTCGCCGCTGCGCTTGTATTCGGTGTTTTCTACAACGGGCTCAGCCCGCTTGGCGTTCGCCCGCCGCCAACAACTCCTGCCGGGGCGGTGGCCGCCGCAGGTGTCGTGCCCGGCGCGGCGGTGGCGAAACCAGAGCTGGTGCATCCGGGGGTTTTTAACGAAACGGTGGCGATGACGCTGGAGGGCGGGGCTGGCAATGTTCCTCAACCGGCTGCGGCCCATCCGATGCCGGCGGTGGCCCAAACCGAGGTGCCTAGGCTGACTTGGCCGCAAGTTCGTGATTTGTTAGATTCGAAAGCCATCGTATTGGTGGATGCACGCCCCAAGGTGGCGTTTGATTTGGGGCATATACCCGGGGCTGTTTGTTTGCCGTCGAATGCGCCTTTGCCTGAGTTGCAGGCGTTTGCCACTGGTTTGCCCAAGGACAGCGCGCTGGTGATTTATTGCGGTGCCAACACATGCGGTGCCTCGCAGCATTTGGCCCGCCAGCTCGCAGCGGTGGGCGGTTTCCGCAGCATCAGCGAGATGCCGGGAGGCTTTGCCGAATACACCCTGGCTCAGACAACCCCGGCTGCGCCCGCCCCATGAAAATCGAGGTGGAATTCGACCTCAAGGTGGGGTTGCGCTGGTTGTTAGCAGTCATCCTGTTATGGGCGGCGCTGGGCAAGATCGCCAATCTTCAGGAATTTCACGCGCATTTGGCCGCCTACAAATTGCCGCTCTCTGAGCCGTTAGTGCGGCTGGCGGTGACGGTGGTGCCGTGGCTGGAGTTGCTGTGTGGGATCCTGCTGGTGGCGGGTGGATTGCGCCGCGCGGCCTTATTGTGGACGGCTATCCTTTGCAGTGTTTTTGTGTTGGCCACCGGCCAGGCATGGGGGAGGGGCCTGCAGATTTCCTGTGGCTGCCTCAAGCTGGAATTTCTCGGTGATGGCCCGGCCAAGCAGATGCTGGAGTCGGTGCCATTCGCTTTTGGTCGGGCGCTGTTGCTGTTGGCAGCCGCTGTTTACCTGTTGCGTGCCAGCCACCGTCACCACCTGCACCATCCGCCACGCCTATCCTGATCTCCGCCACCCCGGTCCCGGCGGCCATCATCAAATTCGGGAAGATATTTCTTGCAATGCCCGGAAATTTCGCTCGAATCGCGCTCACGCCGCCAGATTATGAAAACCTTATCTGCGATATTACGGGGGATGCCCATCCTTGGATTGATGCTTCTGGCCCAGCCACTGACAGCTCAGGGGCCACTCGCACCGCCCGGAGCGCCGGCACCCATGATGAAGACGCTGCAGCAAATGGAGCCGCGCGCACTCATTGAAAATGCTGGTTATATCATCACATCGGCAGGTTCCTACTATCTGACGGCCAATCTCAACGGAGGCGGCTCTCAGAACGGCATCGTTGTGCAGGCCAGCGGGGTGACCATTGATTTGCGCGGCTTCTCGATTGTGAATTGCCAGGTCGGCTTGTCCGCAGTGGCGGGCGTGCAAGGAGTGGCGGTGGTCAACGGTAGCGTTCGAGATTGTGGCGGTGCCGGAGTGGACTTGTCCCTGGCCGCGCAATGCCGGCTGGAGGGAGTGACTGTTTCTAGCAATGCTGGAGATGGGGCCAGTGTGGGACCGGCCTCGATGGTGACGTTGTGCACGGCAGCGGGTAACGGCGGGCGGGGCTTGGTGTTAGGCAATGGCGGCACGGTGTTCCGGTGTGTTGCGCAGGCCAATGGCAACAGCGGGATGGTCATCGAGTCGAATTGCCAGGCGACTGACAACACCAGTTCCGGCAACGGGGCGGGTGCCGGCCAGGCCGGACTGCTGACAACGGGTACCGGCAACCGCATAGACGGCAATTCATCGAACCAAAACAACGGGCAGGGGTTTCAGATCAACGGCACGGGTAATCTCGTTATTCGCAACAACGCCTGTAGCAACACTGTTGCGGATTATGCGATAGCTGCCGGAAACAACTATGGCCAAATCCTGCTTTCCCCCGGCACCGCGTTCGTCAATTCCAATGCTTGGGCTAACTTCGGCTGCGGCATGCAGGCCGCAGGTTGTCAGAGCGCGGCGGACTGCGACGATGGCAACGCCTGCACCACCGACATTTGTCAGGGTGGCAGTTGTTTGCACCTGCCCATCGTCGGTTGCAACAACGCGGGTTGCACCACCGCCGCGCAGTGCAACGATAACAATGCCTGCACGACTGACACCTGCGTGATGGGTACTTGCGTGCACACCCCCATTCCCAATTGCAACCCTCCATGTGTGCCGACGACCTGTGCCGCACAGGGCGCCACCTCGGGCATGATCGCTGACGGCTGTGGCGGCGTGCTGAATTGCAACCCTCCATGCGTGCCGACGACCTGTGCCGCACAGGGCGCCACTTCGGGCATGATCGCTGACGGCTGTGGCGGCGTGCTGAATTGCAACCCTCCATGCGTGCCGACGACCTGTGCCGCACAGGGTGCCACCTCGGGCATGATCGCTGACGGCTGTGGCGGCGTGCTGAATTGCAATCCTCCATGCGTCCCGACGACCTGTGCCGCACAAGGCATTAACTCGGGCGTTATCGCCGACGGCTGTGGCGGCGTGCTCAACTGCAATCCTCCATGCGTCCCGACGACCTGTGCCGCACAAGGCATTAACTCGGGCGTTATCGCCGACGGTTGTGGCGGCGTGCTCAACTGCAATCCTCCATGCGTGCCGACAACCTGCGCCGCGCAGGGAGTGACCTGCGGTATGATAGCCGACGGCTGCGGCGGTGTTCTCCATTGCAACAGTGGCGGCGGCTTGTCTTGTAATACTGGATTGTTAGGTGTCTGCGCCGCAGGCACCACCGCCTGCATCAATGACGCCTTGGTATGTGTGCAGATCCAGCAGCCATCCGTAGAGATTTGCGATGGTTTGGACAATAACTGCGATGGCCAGGTCGATGAGGGACTTTCTTGCGCTGCGGTCTGCGGCAATGGCATCCTCGAACCCGGCGAAGAGTGTGACGATGGCAACACCATCAATGGCGACGGTTGCTCAGCCACTTGCAAGGTCCAAGCCGGTTTTTCCTGCCAAGGCTCGCCAAGTGTCTGCAGTGATATCAACGAGTGCGCCACCAATAATGGCGGCTGCGCGGTGAATGCAACCTGCACGAACACCATTGGCTCGCGCGTCTGTGTCTGCAAGCCGGGTTACATCGGCGATGGCATCACATGTGTGCCTGCCGAATGCACCACCTCCGCCCAATGTAACGATGGCAACCCTTGCACCACCGACGTTTGCAAGTCCGGCGTCTGCACGCACACTCCCATAGCCAATGGCACCGCTTGCAACGATGGCAATGCTTGCACTCAGGTTGACGTTTGCCAGTCCGGCGTCTGCATCGGAACCAACCCGGTTAACTGCACGATCGGCACATGCAATCCTGCCACTGGTGCCTGCCAGTGATTTCGCTCCGCGTACCGCATGAATCCGTTCGTCCCACTTCTGCTAGCAACCGTGGCCGTCGGGTGGCACGCCGAGGCGGCCACCACCATTAACACGGTAAACAAATTCGCATACGCCGCCAATGCCGGGTGGCTTGACTGGCACGCCGACGCGACTCACGGGGCAGCGATAGGAGCTTTCGTGTGTTCTGGTTCCATATATTCGGCCAACTTCGGTTGGATCAATCTAGGCAGCGGAACACCGGCCAACGGCATTCAGTACCAGAACAATAGCGCCAGTGATTTTGGCGTCAATCTGACAGCCGATGGCAAGCTGCGCGGCTATGCCTACGCAGCCAACATCGGTTGGCTTAACTTTGAGAACAACGGCGATCCGCATGTGGACCTCTTGACCGGTAAATTCGATGGCTCCGTTTACAGCGCCAATTGCGGCTGGATCTCCCTCAACAACGCCTCCGCTCTCGTCCAAACCGATGTGCTGCTCCCCGGCTTGGACAGCGATGGCGACGGACTGCCCGACGCTTGGGAGCTGATCCATTTCGGAACGCTGAGCTTTGGCCCTGACGATGATCCTGACGGCGATGGCGCGACGAATCTTCAGGAGTATTTGGCTGGCACCGATCCTAACGATCCGACCAGCGTGCTTGCCATCACCAGTTACACCACCATGCCGGGTGGTACGTCCACCACCCTCACTTGGCGCTCGGTGATGACGCGTAACTATGTCATCGAGCAAAGCCTTGATCTGAAGTCTTGGTCCGATAGCGGCCTCGGGCTGATCGCTCCGGGCGGCACGTCCACCACCGATGCATTCCCGCACCCGTACTCACCGAGCCGGTTCTTTCGCGTGCGGGCCGTCAATCCGCTAACGCCCTAACACCGAAGCCGGATTCCTTGAAACGCCCAAAAGGCGTCACTGGCACATCTGCGGTCACTCAAACTGGGAAAACCAGCGTTCGATCGCATCGGGAAAATACTTGTGCAAGGCGGCGGTGGCGGCAGCAGGCGTGTCCACTGGGATGGTGCCATTTGGGCCGGTGATGCGCTCCAGCCAAATGTGAGTGGGCAAACCGGGCTCCCAGATTTTTTCCCAAGCGAAGGCGGCCTCGAAGCCGTTGCGGCGCCACAGCATGCCTTCGCCGTTTTGTGAGGCATAGTGGCTCATGACCAGGTTGGTGGGTTCTCCGACTTGGAGCAGCGAGTGGCCGGCCAAGCGGTTGCACTGGGCAGGCGGGCAACCTAACGCATCCAGAATGGAGGGCATGATGTCCAGATGGCTGGCTTGTGCCACTGGCTGGCCCTTGCCTAACGCCTTTGGCCATTTGACGAGAATTGGCACCACGGTTTCCTCGGTAGTTAGGCCGGATGTATGAAACCAAACCCCGTGCTCCTGAAGCTCCTCACCATGGTCCCCGGTGACGATAATCAAAGCGTCGTCATAGCGGTCATGCGCTTTGAGAAAGCTGATATATTGTCCGAGGAGTTGGTCAACCCAGGCCAGTGAATTCCAATAGCGGTGTTTCACTTGCACGACGTCTTTGGGGCTTGGGTGCATTGGAAACCAAGACGATTGGGCAAAATCCGCAAAGGGCGGGGCGAAGTTAGCTGCCCAGTTATATGGATAATGCGGGGACTCCACGGCCACCAAGCGAAAGGTGCTGCCTGCGGGCCTGGTCAGCACCGCATTACGCCACAGGTCCAGGACATGCACGTCGCGCTCGCTGATGCCCTCTGGCCATTCGTGTTTCTCCGAGTTGAGGCTCAGCAATACATCGGTGGCCTCGCCGTGACCAAAGTTGGTCGTGTCCATTTCCGCATAATTGAAAATGGCAGAGGAGCGCACCTCGTTGCGATAGCCGGCGGCATGCAAGGCTTCTAGCAAGGGTGCCGGTCGCTGAGCCCGGCGTTCGGTATCCCAAAATATGGGTGGTTTGCCACTCAGCATGGCAAACCACGAGAGATGAGTGGCGTTGGCGGCGGAACGGGTTTCGCCGATTGGCTGGCACTCGTGATCGCGCCACTCACTAACAAAGGGCATGATCTCAGGCCGGACCCCGTCGCCACGCAGGGTTTCCACAATGAACCAGTACACATCGGGTCGCCGGCTGATGCTGAGGTCCCGCGGCCGAGGAACCTCACGAAATTTCACGCTATAGGAAGCCATCCCCGGTGCGACAACTCCAGAGCTTAAATGAATCAAGCAGCTGCGACGTTGCCACCAGCGTCCCACCCGTCCGTTCCACCGCGGTTCCGAAGATTGCTCCACCAGCAATAACAGCCATGCTCCCAAAGCAAGCCACATCAATCTGCCAGGTCGAAGTCGCAAGCCTAACCGTTGCGACAGGCGTGCCGTGCCGAGTACAATCCCGCTGACGAGCGCCACCACGCCGGCCACCCCCAGGCAGCCGGGCAACGTGATGCGGATGCCACCCCCTTGCAGCACCCGCCACAGATCGAATTTTCCACCGACCGTTAGTTCGCCAAAAAACAGCACCAAGCCTTTGCCCCAAAGTTTGCGCATGCCGATCTCCGCGCCGAGTGCCACCAGCGCCAGCCCGACGGCCACCCCGCCAAGCCAGCGTGTGCCCGGCGGCGAGTAACGCACGAATTGCTGCAACCCAAACCATGCCAATGCCACGATCACCAACTGGGTTAGACTCCGGGCTAACACAAACCCCCACACGGAAGGCGCCCCTCCCTTGATTTGCTCTAACATGATGCAATCACTCGCCACCGCCAACACCAACATCAACCCCCACAGCAGCCCGTTCCATTCAACAGCAGGTGCACTCACCTTGGCCCGCCAGTTATGCCATATCCCGCGTAGTACCGAAACCACCATCGCGCCTAGCAACACAGCCAGCACCACCCAATAAACTGCTTGCCCCAACCAGCCCACACAACCGATGACCCCGCAACCCAGCAAAACCAGCGACCCCCAGCGGCCCCCACCACGATGCTCCCATCCGTAGCCGCCGCAACTTCCGCCCACCATCACCAACACCCCCGCAACGATCCATTCGACAATGCAATTGCCCGGCCACACCCGCACCGGGCCTGTGTTGCCAGCCAGCGTGATCGACCAATTCCGCACAAATGGCGTCAGCGCAATCAACACGCCCCCCAGCCACGCCAAGACGTGCGCACATCGCTGCCAC
>JBAXCM010000261.1:0-6764 GCA_037141475.1 Verrucomicrobiota bacterium
CTGTCCCACCAACCGACCGCCATGACCGTGGACTTCGGCATGAACGACGCGGAGGGCTCGCTCAAGCACTTCATCACCGGCCTGCAAGGCATTGCGGACCAAGCCAACAACAACAAGATCCGCCTGGCATTGTTGACACCCCAACCGGTGGAGAAAAGCGAGGAGGGTCCGGCGCTCGAAGGGTTTGCCACGAATCTGGAAAGATTCTCGTCGGCCATCAAGGAGATTGCGGAAAAGAACCAGGCCGCGTTTGTGGACCAGTTCCATCCGTATCTGTTAGTTCTGGACAAGGCCCGCGCGGCCAATCCGAAATACCGCATCGGTGGCGGTGATGTGGTCCATCCTGGGCAACCCGGCCAGACGCTCATGGCGGCCGAGATTCTCAAAGGCATGAGCTTCCCAACGTTGGTGGCAGCAGCCGAAATCAACGCCGCATCTTGCAAGGTCGTTCAGAACAAGAACTGCCAGATCGAAGGACTGAAGGTCGCCGACGACGGCAGGATCGAGTTCCAACAGCAGGACAACGCTCTGCCGTTTTTTCCCGATGGGGATGCCAAAAACATTCTGCGGTGGGTCCCGGTGCTGGAGCAAATGAACGCCTACCACCTGAAAGTGTCAGGCCTGAAGCCGGGCCAGTATGAAGTCCGGCTTGGCCGGGTGAAGGTGGCGGACTATTCCGCCGCCCAGTTAGGCGCAGGGGTCAACCTGGCGGCACCCGCTCTAAGCGCAGGCCCGATCGCAGACCAAGTCAAGGCGGTGGTGGCTGCTATCAGCACCAAGAACAGCTATTTCCATGACCGGATTTTTTGTGGGGTGCTGCGGGCGGGCGGCGTTCCTGAGTTCATGGAAATGCCGCCGGAGCAGGTCGAAGCCAAGCGTGGAGAGGTCTTCAAGGAACGCATGAGGAAAATGCCCGAATTGTTCGGTGCTATTCGCAAAGCGCTGGTCATGCAGGCCCATCAAGTTGAGGTTGTTCCGGTTCAAAAGCCGTAGAGGAAATGAACACAGCGACAAAGAGAATGATTCTGACAGCCATAATCCGGGAGTGCGCTGGCAGGACGGCAAATTGACCGTGACCGCTGATCGAAAAGCGGCCGCGCGGCGAAACAACCTCGCGCCACTGATGCTCCCCTTGCACAACCCATGAAACGAATATGATGAAAAGAACCGCATTGGGTATATGTGTCCTCGCGATGCTTGCCTGGTCCGCGCAAACGACATCCGCGCATGAGGGAGATCTCGCGAACGCTGTCACGAACGTGATCAAGGATTATGGATTGAGAAAGTATGTGCATCTATCCAAAGACCTCCCGCATTCCGAGACGAACACATGGAGGCTGGTGTGTACGATTCCGTACAACTGCCATTTCCAACCCTGGATACAACTGGAGAGTCATGAGGGAAAGGTCATCCAGTTCAATTCCAGCAATCCGCTCGTCACCTACCTGACCCCCACGGAAACAGCCACGACCCGGGAAGGCGACCAAACCATTGAAGCCCAAAAGTGGGTCAGTGGCGAAGGTGCCGTTTACACGATTCCCGCGGGTGTCACCGTCAAGGCGGTGCAGTACCGGGAAACCGGATACGACACCGCCTTTGCCGGTTCGTTTCAGTGCAATGACAATGATTACAATATACTCTGGAAAAAAGGAGCCAGGACGGTTTACGTCTGCATGAGAGACCACTTTTATGATTGCCCTGACCGCGAACGGGTAGGATTTTGGGGCGATGGCACCCCGGAGCTGAATCAGTGCTTCTATGTTTTCGATGCGGCCTCCCATCAGTTGTGCAAAGAGTTGGTGCTGCGGAAGCTGAAACCGGAGTTCTATCCTGGACAACATCTGGAGTTTCTAGGGGAATATGGCTTGTGGTTTTACTATTTGCAGACGGGCGACTTGGAATCGATCCGCGCTGTCTATGACCAGACCAGGACTTTCCTGTTCGATACGTATCAGTCCGGGAATCGAAAGACGTGGTTTGATTGGGGATCCAAGGATAAAACGGATACCGCGGTTGTGGAAACCTGCTTCATGTATATCAACCTGCAGGCCCTCAGGAAAATGGCGGTGGCGACCGGACACACCACTGATACCGCGGCTATCGACCACAGGCTCGCCGCTATCAAAGACACCTTCGACAGCAAATACTGGAATGGTAATTTCTATATGTCCACCGACGTGACCACACCGGACGATCACGCGAACGCGATGGCCATCAATGCCGGGCTGGCCGACAGCTCCAAATGGAACTCGATCTACACGAACGTCCTGGCCCAAGTGACCCATTCGAGCAATTTCTTCGATCGCTGGATTTTTGAAGCCCTTTGCACCATGGGAAAACAGGACTCCGCCTTGCTGCGGATGTATGAACGGTATGAAACCATGATCCCGTGCAGCTTTACCACCCTCTGGGAGGTTTACAATCGGTGGTGGTTGACCGAGAATCGGTTTGAAGTGGGCTCCTCGCTCAATCACGGGTGGAACTATCCGCCCCTGGTCCTTTCTCAAACCATCGCGGGTGTCTCACCTGAAGCGCCGGGCTGGACCCGGTATCACGTCTTGCCCAAGGAAGCCTTCCTCACCGCCATCAAGGTCATCGTGCCGTCGATCAAAGGCAATATCACGGTGGATATGCGGAAGACCGCGTCGGAGTATGTCCTGAACCTGACATCTCCCAAAAACACTACCGCGGTCGTGGGCATCCCCAAAGGCTCATTTTCAAAGCTCGATTCGATCAAGGTGAACGAAACCACCGTCTGGGACGGCACCTATCGCGACGGAGTTCCCGGTGTCACCTGGAATGGGGAAGACGCCGGTTATGTGAAATTCAATGTGGCTCCGGGGACATGGAAAGTCACCGGCCTGGGCAGTTTGCCGATGACTTCCCCCAAGCCGCCGCCGCCGCCGCCTCCAAACGACACCGCACTCGAGAAGAAAGGGTGGGTTGCTTCGGCCTCCGTACCGGACGGCGTGTGGACGTTCAACGGTGCCCCGCTCGACGTGTCCGCAGCCAATGCGATTGACGGGGATCATTGGACCGGTTGGCGGGACATGACGGCGTCCAACCAGTATCCCGGCCAGTGGTTCCAAGTCGATATGCGGACGCCGCAGACGTTCCATAAGATAGTGCTCGACAATACGTGGGCGCTGTGGGATTCGCCGGATAAGTATGCGGTGACAGTTTCAAACGACGGCACGAATTGGGGCGATCCCATCGCAACCGGCTCGGGACACCTGGGAATGACCACCATCACCTTTCCCCCTCAGACCGCGCGTTACATCCGGATCGTGCAGACCGGAACGATTGCCCTTTATCACTGGTCGATTTATGAATTGGATGTTTACAGGAGATCAACACAATGAACGGAATATACACACTGAAGAATATGAAAGAAATATGCATGTTAATGTTAGGTTTGTCAACAATGTTCTCCAATGCGGTTGCCTTAGAGGCTGATGTGACAGACAAGGTCAGGGAGGCGGTGAAGGACAATGCGCTTTCGATGGCTGTCAATAGCGGCAATTTCGGTGATCCGCAGATGGGGCAAAGAAAGGAACTCCTCGTCGAGTTCAAACTTGGCGATGAGATCGGCAAGAAAGCTGCGGGCGAGAATGAAACCTTTGAGATCAGGGGCTCTGCTGACAAGCCGCTGACAATCATCAAGGCAACCTACAGGGCTGAAGGTGTCCATGACTATGGGCTGAAAGAGTATGTCTATACGTCAAAGGATTTGCCGCATTCGGAAGCGAATCCATGGAAGCTTGTCTGCCAGCTGCCCTACAACGCCCAATACACGGCGTGGATCCAGGTAAAGGCCGACGCGGCCGGCAAGGTGATCGAATTTGATTCAACCAACCCGCTGGTCCGCGCTAAGCAAAAGGTCCAGACTTATACGACCGTCGCAGGTGATCAGTCCTACGAAGTGACGGACTGGGTCAGCGGAGAGGGCGCATGCTATACCATCCCTGCCGGCGTGACGGTGGTCGCGGTGAAATTCCGGGAGACCGGATATGACACCAGAGTCGCAGGCTCGTTTTTATGCAATGACAATGATTATACCGCTCTTTGGCAAAAGGCGACCAGGACTTGTTATCTCTGCATGCGGTCTTCTTTCATGGACTGCCCTGACAGGGAGCGTGCCGAATGGCTGGGGGATGCGGTTCTGGAAATGGAGGAGTGCTTTTACGCCTTCGATCTGTCATCGCACAAGATCGCCAGGAAATTCATACGCTCAGGACAGATCAACATGCTTGCCGGGCAGAATCTCATCGCCCATGGCGAATATGGTGATTGGAACTATTATCTTCACACCGGCGATCTCGAAACGCTCAAATCCATCTATCCCAACACCAAGAAATATCTTGAGCTATATAAGATGGGGGCAAACGGGCTTCCGGAGCATCGGTTAATGACGACCGATGCGGTCGATGTTTATGAATGGTATGACTGGGGGACGGGGAAACAGGACGTGAATGTGCTCCAGGTCGCGGAATATTACGGTGCGTTATCCGCCCTGAAGAAAATGGCGCAGGCGGCCGGCCATGCCGAGGATATTCCCGCGATCGACGCCAAGCTCGACAGCATCAAGAAAAACTTCGACCGGGTGTTCTGGAAAGATGACGGATACAGGTCAGGGACGGATCTTGACGAACGGGCAAATGCGATTGCGGTGTGCGCAGGACTGGCGGACAGATCGAGGTATGCCGTGATCACCAGCCTGCTGGGAACCCACAACAACTGCGGCCCCTATTTTGAACGCTGGGTGATGGAGGCGCTTTGTGTGATGGGCAGGCAGGAGAACGCCTTGCTCCGGATGGCCAACAGATACCGTGGGCAGATCGACGCCAGTTTCACGACCTTATGGGAGTATATGGAGAGGGCCTTTGATATCAGAACCGGCACGGATTCCGTCAATTACGTGACGCTGAACCACGCCTGGAATATTCCCAATACCATCCTCTCCAAATTCATCGCGGGAGTGGCCCCGGAAAGTCCGGGCTGGACGGTCTATCATGTATTGCCACAGGAGGCGTTTCTGACCTCTATTGATACCACGGTCCCGACCGTTCAGGGTCAGGTGGCGGTTGCGATCAGAAAAAACGCTTCAAATTACGGTCTGTCCGTGACGTCTCCATCAAACACGACGGCCATCGTCGGCATTCCCAAGAGTTCGTTCACGAAGCTTGATTCCATCAAGGTCAATGGGGCGGCAATCTGGAAGGGTTCGTCATCCGGCAGCGTTGAGGGCGTCGCGTTCAATGGCGAGGACGCAAAGTATGTGACCTTCAAGGTAAAGCCTGGAACTTGGAAGTTCGTCGGTGAGGGAAGCGTGAAGATGACAACGCCGAAGAAACCTGCCGTACCCGGCAAGCCCGGTGTGGAGCTGAACAAGAAATCATGGACGGTATCAGCCTCCACGGACCATCAAACGTTCGAGGCCGGTCCCTGGAACGGCGTGAAACTGACGACAGATGCAAGTTCTGTGAACGGCATTGACGGAGATCATTGGACAGGATGGCGGACCATGACGGATCAGGCTCCGGGTCAATGGTTTGTCATTGATATGAAGCAGCGCCAAAGCTTTAACAGAATCGTCATGGATAATGTCTGGGCGATTTATGACAGCCCTGCCGGTTATGCCATCTATGTGTCCGACGACAAGACCAACTGGGGAACCCCGGTGGCAACCGGAACCGGGGAGAGGTGGGGAATCACCACCGCCACATTCCCGATGAAAACCGGGCGGTACATCAGGATCGAGCAAACCGGCACGAAAAAACAGGTGTGGTCCATCTTTGAACTCGATGTCTGGCGTATGTAATGAAAGCACGGCAATGAAAGGAATATGCAAAGTGAAAGGGATAAGTAACATGAAGACATTATCAGCTCTAACGACATTGCTGCTCGCCGCGGTGTCAGCGAGTGCGGACGTAAAGCTAAACCCAATCTTTGACGACCACGCGGTTCTGCAAAGGGACATCCCGGTGTCGGTCTATGGCACGGCGGAACCCGGGGAGAAGGTGACGGTTGCCTTTGCGGGCCAGACCAAGCCGACGAGCGCCGACAAAGATGGGGCTTGGTGCGTCAAGCTCGCCGCAATGAAGGCCTGCTCGAACCCGGCCACGATGACCGTGACCGGCAAGAACACACTGACACTCAGCGATGTGGTGGTGGGTGATGTCTGGGTCTGCAGCGGCCAGTCTAACATGGATTTCACGCCCGGTGCCTATCACAACGAGCTGGATCCCAAACCCTACGATGAGAAGAATTTCGATGTTCCGCTGTTGCGTCAGTTCCATCTGGTCAATGAACCGTCGATGCAGCCGGAGACCGACGTGAAAGTCAATCGAGGCAACGGGACGTCGGAAGAAGCCGCCGCCTGGCTTCCCTGCAAGCCGACCACGGGAAACCGTTTCACGGCGGTAGGGCTCTATTTCGGCCGCAAGCTGCAACTGGAAACCGGGGTTCCCATCGGCCTGATCAAGACGGCCTGGAATGGCACCAGCATCGAGCCGTGGATCTCGCCGGGCGGCTTGGCCAGCGTGAAGGAATTGCAACCCGTGACCGGGCTGCCCACCGAATACAAGTCCGACGGCGGATATCCCTCAACCTGGCATTGCCTCTATAACGGCAAGATCCATCCGCTTATCCGTTACGGGATCAAGGGCGCGATCTGGTATCAGGGCGAGTCCAACGGCGACGAAGGCGAGACCTACTATCAGAAACTGCGGGCCCTCATCGGTGGCTGGCGCACGGCCTGGGGT
>JBAXCM010000262.1:0-6761 GCA_037141475.1 Verrucomicrobiota bacterium
ATCACGCCGCTGAAGACGCCGACAGCCTGCCATCGGCGGCGGCCATTCAAAAGCGTGAGGGCGCGTATTGGACGT
The DNA here is from genome assembly GCA_037141475.1 of Verrucomicrobiota bacterium. GTDB lineage: Bacteria > Verrucomicrobiota > Verrucomicrobiia > Verrucomicrobiales > Akkermansiaceae > Luteolibacter. The sequence continues at coordinate 76 of JBAXCM010000262.1, forward strand.
GGCAAATGGAGGAACTCGCCGCATTGCCCGAGGCCCGCGACGCCGCGATCTTCGCCGCCGCCTACGGCATGAAGGCGACTGGCAACGCCCGCCCCGCGAGTGATCCGCACGGAGTTCTGGCGGGACAGAACACGTTGTTCCGGGCGTTGCCAGATCCGGAACTAGCAACGATGTTTGATTGCACTGAGGCTCAAATCCGCACCCACCTCCAAGCCACATCACAACGATTGCTGGGCATCCGGGCCCGACGCCCACCTCCCCATCGCGACGACAAGATCGTCACGGCTTGGAACGGCCTGGCCATCGCGGCGCTGGCCCGTGGCGCACGGGTTCTGGCACGCCCGGATTTGGCGGAGGCGGCGACTGCTGCGGCAGTGTTCCTGCGCCGCGAGTTATGGGATGGGAGTAACCTGTGGCGGAGTTTTCGCGGCCGCCGCGGGACCGTCCACGGTTTCCCTGCGGATTACACCTGCCTCATCGCTGGCCTCATCGAACTTCATGCTATCTCCCCGACCGAAGACTGGCTCGAGTGGGCGCAATTGCTCCAACAAAGACTTGACACCCTGTTTTGGGACGACGATCGCATCGGCTACGTCATGCGCCCCGCTCTCGGCCCCAATACCTTGCTCGTCATCCGCGAGGATTACGACGGTGCTGAACCCTCCCCCAACCACCTCGCCGCCGAAAACCTCATCAAACTCGCTGCCCTCTTGGACGATGACGCCCACCGTTCCCGGGCCGACGCTTTGTTGCAGGCGGGCTCAAAGATGCTCGAAACCCACCCGTTTGCCGCTCCACTTTTAGTCGCCGCGCTCGACCTCCACCAACGTGGCGTCATGAAATTCCAAATCCCACCTTGCGCTCCAACTGCACTATTGCAAAATCTCCACGCCAGTTTTCTCCCCCGCGCCGTCCACACCCAATCCTCCGGCACCTCCATCACTCTTTGTGAAGGCGTCACCTGCCGCAACTACCCATAGCGGCGTATCGAGCGATTCTCGCTAGCGAAATGATGTTGACCCACCGGAAACGCAAATTCGTCCCGTTGACTCTTTATCACTTTGTCCATCTCCTTCGGGGTGGGACCGTATCTTCGGGGAGCACCGCCACCGTGGCGGCGGCTTTGACATCCTGTCAAATCCCCTTCGGGGGAAAACACCGATTTCAAAATCCACGCCATGTACCTAAAAAGTGTCCGGCAGGATGCCGGGGACAGCCGCCAAGATGGCGACGCTCCCCACCACCGTGGGCGCGCCCCTCCGCCGTGGGCTTTTGGTATTTTTCGAAAAGAAACTGAAAAATAGTCAAAGCCACCCGCTATCACCCCAGACGGTCATCATCGAAGCGACTAAATCAAAGGCATTCGGAAGCTCTGCGTTTTCCATTTCGGAATCGCTGGCAAGCATTCACTGGCCTTTGATCCACACCTGCGAACGGCCACCACGATTGAGACGGGCGTAATTGGGGATCGCCAGCAGCGGCTTGCCATCACTGAAACTGCCCTTGATGACGTCCACTCCGCCTAGCAGATCCGCCTGCCACACACTCATAAGCGGGGCGTCCGGGGCGAGCACTGAATCGAGGGATTGATCGACGCTCTCAATGTTATAGACGAGCGGACCACGGCGCAAGGCAACCCGTCCAGTGGTTGAGGCGATTTTTGCACTGGGCTTGATGCGTTGCAACGTCAGAGGCAGGTCCAGCTCCACGCGGTCGCCAGCCTTCCACTCACGGCTGACGATGGCATACCCGTGGTCGAAGACAGGGGTCACCGGCTGGCCGTTGACCGCCAGCGAAATGAGCCCGAAAACTTCCGGTGTGTTCGTATAGAGCGGGCTGGTCTGGCGGTTAGGGATGCGCAACTTCAGTGCGAAGGTGGCTGGCTTGGCTGGGTTGAGGATGACGGCCACCTTGCCTTTGGATGGGTACTCGGTCGTTTGCACAACTTGCACGGAGGTGCCGCCAAGCTTATCGATATTCACGGTGCTGCCGGCGTAAAGGTTGACAAACAAGGCATCGGCATTGCGGGTGTACATCCATGTGGGCAGGTTGAGCAGGGTCCGCGGGATATTGCCGACGCAGCAGGGGCAACCGTGCCAGAGGTAGCGCTTCTCGGCGGAATCCAGCGGATTGGTATAGGTGAAATTCTTACCATCCAGATCGACGCTGCCGAGCACCGCGTTGTAGAGGGTTTCCTCGAACAAGTCGGCGTAACGGGCATCCTGCCAGGTCATTTGCAGACGATGCTGGAAAAACACCTCGCCGCAACCTGAGCAAGATTCGCAGTAGGCATTGTTAGGCAGGGAGTAGTCCTTGCCGAAACCCTCCGAGGTTTCGCCGCTGCCAACACCACCAGTGACATAATACTTGCGGTTGACGATGTTGCTCCAAATCGATTGCACGGCACTGCGGTAATCGGCATTGCCGGTCTCCATCGCAATGTCGGCCAGACCCGTATAGAAATACACGGCACGCACCGCGTGACCAACCGCCTCATATTGTTGGGCAAGCGGCAGATGCGACTGGTCGTACTCGTCACCGCCGTGGCGGGAGTCCAACAGAAACTTCGATAGAGCGAGATAGTCTTTGGCCTTGGCCGGCTCGCCCATCGCCACCAGATGGCGGGCAAGTTGCACCAGAGCCATTTCCAGTTCCTGATGGCCATCGTACCACGCCTGCTTCGGGGCCGGGCCGATGTTGCGCACCCAGCAATCGGCGAGACGGATGGCTGCGTCCAACATGCGGCGGTCCTTGCCACCAGTCATCCGGTGGTGGGCCATGGCCAGATCGATGAAATACCCGGCTTGATAGCCCTCGTGATCGTGGACGTTAGCCCAGCGTTTTTGGCCTTGGATGATATATTGGGTGTGCAAGTAACCATCTGGGGCTTGGGCGCTGAGGATTATAGGAATCCACTCGTCGAGGGTTTTGCGGAGGGCGGCTTGGGAGGCGATAATTTCCTGGTCGCCTTGGGCATCGATGAGTTGAGCAAGGCACATGGATTCGACAATGTTATAGAACCAGCCATCGGAAAACACCGGGCCGACGTGCACCGCATCCGTCTTTCCGGCGAGCTTGCGGCCGGCCTGCACGAAATTCTCTATGCTGCCCTCAGGCGTCTTCGGGTCGCTCATCTTGCGGACGCAGTGAGGGATCCAGTTCACGATAAGACTCTTGATGCGAGGACTCCAGAACGGGCTGCTCACCTGGTAGGGCGTAGTCCACAGGGATTCGAGGTGTGTGGCGGGCGGCGGCCCTACCACTGATACGCTCACCGTGTCGGATCCCTTCAACTCGCCGTCATCGGCGGATAATTGCAGTACATATTCTCCGGGTGTGGCAAAGCTCGCGGTAGTCACTGCGGCAGCGGGATCGGCAAAGGTAACATCTCCTGGACCTGACACCTTGGTCCAGCCGAGGGCGAGGGTTGGCTTGGGCTTGCCGTCATCCCTGGCCTTGCCTGATAGATATGTCTTTCCCGGCAGCACCACGGTGCGGGCGACACCGGCAACGGCCGTCGGAGCGAAATTAGGCGAGTGCCCGGAGTCAATCACGCGCCATTCGAGCACACCGGTCGAACTCTGGCCATCGCCATCCATTTCAAGCCGCAGCTTGTCCGTCTTGAGTTCGGGAAACTCAATGGTGTTGAAGCGGTTGCCCTCGACACCCAGAACCTTGGCTCCGGGAATATCCGCAAATTGCTGGCCATCCCAGTACTTCAGCCGGCAGGCTTTCGGCAAGCGAACACCGCCGCCATCACTGAACCAATAGACGCCGGTCGAGTTGATAGATACGGCCTGCGGCCATGCGTACTGCAGCCACTGGGTGCCATGCTGCGGCCAGTTTCCGTAGGCACCGTGGCTCTTGTCACCCGAATCGCGAGGGGTGGCTCCGTCTTGGATCGCGCCGAGTTTTTCGTGACCCGAGACGAAGGACGTCGAGGCTGCGGCAACCAGTGCGAGATTGGCTCCGGTGGGTGAAGCAACTGCCGATTGCGCGGCCGCCTGTTGCGTGATGACGGCCGCTAACAGCAGGCCCAATGCTTGGTATTTCATAACTGAATTTTTTGAGTTAGATCGTAGGTATCATCATTCAGGGAACCAGTTCGGAAGTAAACTCGGTTTCCACGTTTTCGAGAAACAACCCTTGGAACTGCCCCGCTTGCAGGCCATCGGGCAGTTGCACATCTAGTTTGTGCGGGGCATCAGGCTTGAGCTTGGACACATCGGCATAGAAGCCAGTAAACGTGCGCTCACGCCCTAACGGGAAAACATCGCTGTAGGCCTTCTTGACCTCAACCACCTGGCCGTCAATCTTGAGGTCCACCTGCCAAGTGTCTTTGGGATCCGCGATCTGGATGAAAAGCAACAGGCGGTCGGAACCGCGCCATGTGGCTAGCAATTCTTCAGCGGTGTACTCCACCGGCCAAGTCTTGCGGCGCTCGGCGAGTTGCTCGAACACGCGCTTCGGCACGCTTAGATCCGCATGGAACACCTTGTCTGCAAAGCGGCGGTCACTCGTGCCCACCTGCTGACAGTGATCGATGCGTGCACCGGCAAACTTAGCCGCCACGGTTAGCACGTCATTCTTGCACTGAAATCCTGCGATCTCGCGACCATTGACGCTGACTTTGGCCACCTTCTGGCCGGCCGGCAGAAGCACCGCCAGTTCAGTCGAGCGACCCGCTTCACTGGTGACCCCGGTGAGCTGCAACCGCTCGCCGTCGAAGCTGGCCTTGCCGTTGGCTTGAAGAAGTGCCGGGCGCTTGATGGTGGCGGCTGGCACCACTTCGAGCACCAAGGCCTCCGGGCCTTTGATAGGCAGGCTGACCTTGTCGCCAAGGTGCCACAAGCCGCCGCCCGCCTTTCCTATCAACCGTCCGACGTTCGGATAGAGTTCGCGCAGGATGAACGCCTCACCTTTTGATAGGCCGATTCCTGCATCGAGGGTGACGTCTGCCTGCGTTTCGTGATAGTTGGGATTGAACAGGAAAACGAAGCCGTGGTCGCCGTCGCAGGCGGCGGTGCCGTCGCCGCGGCCGAGCACGGGTGGACCGATGATAGGGCGGAGTTTTTTGAGGAGTGCGCGGTTGGCGTCGGTCCAGTCCATCCATCCACGCAGCCACTGTTGCTCGGCGGGCAGGAAATGCTTGAACTCGGTTTCGTCACGGGCCGGCAGCAAATCCACCACGTGATTGAACGGCGCGGTGCCAATCGATGAAATAACAGAATAACGCCAGCCCAACAAATCCCAGTCACGGGCATGGAAGGAACGGTCGCGAACGCATTGGCCCTTGTCATCACTGCGCGGCGTCTGATGGGTCATGTAGCCCGGCACCACTTCCCATGGCGTGAATTGCTCCATGTGATAGAACCAGGTCGCCCAGCGCTGACGGTCGCCCGAGACCCGGCTGAAGTGCAGATCCGGGAAATTTTTGAATGAGCCGGGTTGTTCGTCGGTGGTGGTGGGATGCGGATAGGAGCCGGCGAGCCATGTCCACGGGCCGTACCATTGGTATTGCTGGCGACCGTCGATGACGACATCCGGGATACGGTGACGAAGTTCCTCAAGGATGCGCCTGCAACCATTCCACTGGGCATATTTGCTCGTTGGGTTGGCCCCTTCCTTGGTCGGTTCGTAGGCGATCCACCAGTGGTCAAAACAGTAACCGCTGATGCCCGTGCGTTTTTGAAAGGCCACGAGTTGATCGACAAACCAGTCCTGAAAACTGCGCACACCGGTATCCGCACCAACGTAGCCGCCGGTCTTGCCACCGCACCATGCCGTCCATTCTGGATTTTGTTTCCAACCAAGTGTCGGATAGGCATAGGCCACCAATTTCACCTGCTTGGCCTTGGCGTAGTCGAGCATTTCTTGGATCGACGCCGGAATCGGGTCCTTGGCAATGTCCCATTGGCCCATGCGGATTTTCTGGCCAAGGCCCAACCACAAACAGTTTTCCCAACCCCATGCGTCGGCATTGTCCTTGAGCGGTGCGACCTCGCTGTTAGCCGGGGTAAACAACGCGTTGTCCACGCCAATGGCGGCGCACTGGTCGAGGATGCGCTTCCATTCACTGCGCCCGCCAGCGGTGGCCACATCAATCTGATAGTCATTTTCGCACCAAGGCACATGCACTCGCAAGCTCTTGTCAGGCCGGAACTGCACGAAGGCATCGACGCAGCGGGTCATCGCATCAAACTCAGCCATGTCCAGCGTGGGCTGCCCGTCGAACGCGTGCTCCGGCGCCTGCACATACTTCCACTCGGGGAGATTGCGCATGGGCATCTCATTGCCAGTTAGGGCTTGCAGGCCGATGCATACGCGGTCGGAGGCAAATGGCCCGTAGGCGGCGCTCCATTCGAGCTCGGGTTGATAGCTCATGGCCACCTGCGAGTCCTTGCGCTCCCATTTGAGAAACGGATTTTGAATGGCAAGAAAGGCGCTCCATGTGGGTTTCTCTTCGGGTTTTCCGAGGCGCAAAAACACAGCACCGCTGCCGTTGCTAGCTTTGATATCACGGGCCACCGTGGTATGAAGATCGCTCCGGAAAACCTCCACATCGTTGACGCGGCACTTGCCGTCCTTGGGCAGCGTGAGCAACAGTTGCTTGCTAACAAACTGCCAGCTAGGCTTCAACTCATAGACCACCTTGAGTTGTTTGTTGCCGGCGCCATAGGTGTAGG
>JBAXCM010000263.1:0-6699 GCA_037141475.1 Verrucomicrobiota bacterium
GCGCTTGATCCTGATCGAATTTGACGGGCGGCTGGCGGCGGCATTGCGGGAGAGGTTTCACGGGGCACCCGGGGTGGAGGTGCATCATGCGGATGGGGCCAAATTTGATGGCCGGAGCCTGTTCAAACACCGACCGCTGAAGTTCTTAGGCAACCTGCCCTACTCATCCGGCGGAGCCATTCTCAAAAACCTTCTGAGCCGCCCACAGCCCTTCGAGCGGGCCGTCATCATGCTACAAAAGGAAGTCGTCGACCGCCTTGCTGCCTCTCCCGGCAGCAAGGACTATGGCGTATTGTCGCTTCGTACCCAGGTGAATTGGCGGGTCGAACCGCTGCGCACCGTGCCGCCTGAAGCGTTTTTCCCGCGACCCAGAATCGACTCCTGCGTGGCAGTGCTGCGGCCGCGCTTGGACGGACTGCCTGCCTTCGACGCGCGGCTGTTTGATGAATTGATTCGCCGGGGGTTTGCGCAACGTCGCAAGCAGCTCAAAAACCAATTGCCGCCAGGTCCCGACTGGGCCCCACTGGCGGCGGGTCTGGGGCTGGCCGCTACGGTGCGCGGCGAGGAGCTCACGCTCGCCGAGTGGGTGGAACTGACCCGAGCCTTCGATACGCATCCCCTCAAAGACTGCCCGCAGCAACCCGGCGAGCTCTTCGACGTCGTAGATGCCAACGACCAAGTCACAGGCACAGCCACCCGCAGCGATGTCCACGCCAAGCAGCTCCTCCATCGCTCGGTACACGTATTCGTATTTAATAAGCGCGGCGACTTGCTGCTCCAACAGCGATCTCACCTCAAAGACGTCCATCCTGGATTGTGGGACTCCAGCGTCAGCGGCCACCTCAATACCGGCGAGGATTACCCAGCCGCCGCCCTGCGAGAACTCGAAGAGGAAATGGGGATCCGTGGCTCCGATCCCAGCCAAATCGCCTGCCTTCCTGCTTCTGCCGACACCGGTTGGGAGCACGTCCGCCTCTATCAGGCCCGCCATGACGGTCCGATTCACTTCCCCTGCGCCGAGGTCCAGGCTGCCATCTGGATGCCACTGGAAGAGATCAGGGCATGGATCGGCACCCAACCGGCAGACTTCGCCGCCGGCTTCCTCGCCTGCTGGGAAGCCGCCGGCCTGTAGCACGCACCTGTGGTGGAGCGAAGGCTGCCGTAAGAAAATGAGGTGTCTTGTAGCGGGTTCATTGGCGAGTCATGGTCATCGGCGGTCACAGACACGCCGCCACAAGGGCGACAAAGATTCTCGCGCGCCTCCTGAACTTGACGGCAATTTCAGGAATTCAACTTGCTCCACCCTGTGGCGCCTATAACGGTTGAACACTGAGTTCTAGCGCCTCAGGAGAGAATCGGCGTGATGACCTTGCCCTTGATGTCGGTGAGACGGTAGTCGCGGCCTTGGAATCGATAGGTCAGGCGGGTGTGATCGATGCCAAGCAAGTGCTGCATGGTGGCGTGGAGGTCATGCACATCGACGGGGTCCTGGACGGCGTGGTAGCCGAATTCGTCGGTGGCGCCGTGGCTGATGCCCGGCCGGACTCCGCCGCCAGCCATCCAGACGCTGAAGCCCTTGTTGTGATGGTCGCGGCCATTGCCGCCTTGGGACATGGGAGTGCGGCCGAATTCGCCGCCCCAAATGACCAGAGTATCCTGCAACATGCCGCGTTGTTTCAGATCAGTGAGCAGGGCCATGCAGGCGCGGTCGATTTCCTCTGCCTTGAAACTGATGCCCTGTTTGATATCGCCGTGATGATCCCAGTCCTTGTGATAGAGCTGGATGAAACGAACGCCACGTTCGGCCAGACGACGTGCCATCAGGCAGTTGTAGGCGAACGAGCCATCGCCGGGTTTGCAGCCGTAGAGGGCCATGACAGATGCAGGCTCCTTGGCCAAATCCATCAACTCGGGCACGCTCGATTGCATTTTAAAGGCCATTTCGTATTGGGCGATGCGGGTGCTAATTTCCGGATCATGCACCAGTGCGTCGTGTTCGGCATTGAGGGCGTTGATGGCGTTGACGACGTCATGTTGGCGCTCGGCGGAGGTGCCGGGCGGCGGGTTGAGATACATGACCGGATCGCCTGTGCCACGGAGGTGGACCCCTTGATAGCGGCTCGGCAGAAATCCGCTGGCCCACTGGCGGGCGGCGATGGGTTGATTTTGTCCACCGCGGCCGCTCGATGTGAGCACCACAAAGCCCGGCAGGGTTTGAGCCTCGCTGCCTAAGCCGTAGATCGTCCAAGCGCCCATGCTCGGGCGTCCGGCGATTTGCGAACCGGTGTTCATAAACATGTGAGCGGGGTCGTGATTGATGGCATCGCTGGACACCGAGCGAATGATGCAAAGCTCGTCGGCCACCGTTCCTAGCAATGGCAGCAAGGCACTGAACTCGTGGCCGCACTTGCCATACTTTTGAAATCCATGTTGCGGCGCAAAACAATTTAGCGGCTGTCCCTGGAGCTGCGCAATCTGCTGCCCTTTCGTCAGACTGTCCGGCATCGGCTTGCCGTGCATTTTTTCCAGCAACGGCTTGTAATCGAACGTCTCCAAGTGCGACGGACCACCCGCCATGCTGAGGAAAATCACCCGCTTGGCCCGCGGCGCGTGGTGGGGCGCGGCCAGCGTGCCCGGCAAGCCGCCGGCCACCGCGTCGTTGCCTAGCAAATTAGCCAAAGCTGCGGCACCAAAGCCATAGGATGCCTGTTTGAGAAACGCCCGGCGGTGGATATTGGAAAATGGGGACATGATCTGAGAATTGGTTGGGTTTCAGGAACGGGTGATGAATTCGTGCAGGTTTAGCACCACACGGGCGACGCTGCTCCAAGCCGCGAGTTCGGCAGGATCAAGTCCAGCGGGGGCAGGCCGGCCTGGCTTGACAATGGCAGCCGCAGCGGCGGCATCCGCCTTGAATTGCGCCCTGTGGTTTTCTAACAACGCCAGCAACGTCCCGCGCTCGGCGGCAGTGGGCGGGCGCTGGAGTGCCTCGCGCAACAACCAGGTGATGCGTCCTGAATCATCGCCGGGGGCCTCACGGAGCACGCGGGCGGCCATCGCCTTGGCGGCCTCGACAAAGCTGGGGTCGTTGAGCAAGGCGAGAGCCTGCTGCGGAATGTTAGACCGGGCCCGATCCGCGGTGCATTCTTCTCGGCTTGGCGCGTCAAATGCCAACAGTGACGGGTGCAGAAACATCCGCTGCCACCAAGTGTAGAGGCCGCGGCGGTATTGCGCATCACCGGTGGACGCATCCCAGGTGCGCGTCGGAAAATTGAGGTTTTCCCAGTAGCCGTCTGGCTGATAGGGTTTGACGCTGGGTCCGCCGATGGTTCGGACGAGCAGGCCGGAGGTGCCGAGTTCAAAGTCGCGGACGAATTCGGCGTCGAGGCGGAAGCGGCATTGGCGGGTGAGTTCGCGGTTTTCGGGGTCACGCGCCAGCATCTCGGGGGTAGCCTCGGAGGTGAGCTGAAAGGTGCGACTGGTGACCATCAAGCGGACCATGGCCTTCACATCCCACTTGCGATCCATCATTTCGGCGGCCAGCCAATCCAGCAACTGGGTGTTGGCGGGCATCTCGCCTTGGAGGCCGAAGTCCTCCTGCGTCTTGCTCAAGCCAACCCCGTAAAACAACTTCCACAAACGATTGACGAGCACCCGGGCGGTGAGCGGATTGTCGCGTGAGACGACCCACTGGGCTAGATCAAGGCGGTTAGGCTCACGACCCTCGATGGTGGGTTTTGGCAAGTAGCTTGGGAGCGCGGCAGTGACCACCTCTCCGCTTTCATTTTGAAAATCGCCGCGGGGGAGAATCCGAACGATTTTCTTATTAGCAGTGCTGCGGGTGACGATGCAGGGGTTGGTTTCGGCGAGGGCTTTTTGTTTGGCCTTGAGATCTTCCAAGGTTTTGCGGAGGTCGGCCAACTCGGGAGCGTGGGCCTTATAGGCATCGAGCAGCTGTTTGGCTTCCGGCTCCGAGCGCTCGGCTGCGGGTTTTTCAAGCCATTTGATCCAGGCATCCTTGGCCCCGGCGGCCAGCTGCGTCTTGCCCCAGGCGTCGATGCGCTGGAGGATGTCGGGCGGATTCTGGTCGTAGGTTTGCTGGGCGGCGAGCAACTGGGCTTGCACGGTGGCGGCCGCCTGTTGCATGGCCTCGTTGAGGACCGGGATACCGCCATCGGGTGCGGCGATGATCGGTTCATCGATATCGGCGAAAAACGCGCCCATTGCATAGAAATCCTTGGATAGAGTGGGATCGAACTTGTGGTCGTGGCACTGGGCGCACAGCCACGTTTGAGCGACCCACACCGTGCCGACAGCCCGCACCCGGTCCTCCATATAGCGGGCCTCGTAATCCTTGGCTTGGGCACCGCCCTCATCGGTGGTTAGCAGCAATTTATTAAAACACGAGCCCACCCGTTGCTCGACGCTGGCATTGGGCAACAAATCGCCTGCCAGATGCTCAATGGTCATTTGATCAAACGGCTTGTTATTATTGAATGCGGATATCACATAATCGCGGAACGGTGAGACGTTGCGGCCCTTGTCGGAATGATATCCCGCACTGTCGGCGTAGCGCACCAAATCCAACCACCACACGGCCATCCGCTCGCCGTATGCCGGCTCTCCCATCAAGCGGTCCACCAGCTTTTCGTAGGCATCAGGCGCTTGATCCTTCTCGAACGCCTCCACAGCGGCGGGCGGTGCCGGCAGGCCGTGCAGGTCGGCGTAGAGGCGGCGGGCGAGGGTGCGGCGGTCTGCCTGGGCGGCGGGATGGAGGCCAAGTTCCTTTTGGCGAGCGCCGACCAAGGCGTCGATGGGATGGCCGGCGGAAGCGTCCAGCGGAGGCTTGGCAACTGGCAGGTAGGCCCAGTGCGCCTGATATTCGGCACCCTCGGCGATCCATTGGACGAGCATCGCCTTCTGCTCATCAGTCAGGGATTTATGACTTTCCGCAGGGGGCATCTGGTCGATTTTGTCTGTCGTCTGGATGCGCTTTACCAAGGCGCTCTGCTGTGGGTCACCGGGGACGATGGCGGAGTCTCCGGATTTGGCGGGTTTCAGGGCAGACTCGCGGAGGTCCAGGCGCAATTTGGCTTTGCGTTTGGTGGCATCCGGCCCATGGCAGGTGAAGCACTGGTCCGACAACAAGGGCCGGATGTGGCGGTTATACGAAATTTTCTCCGCGGCCCCTGCGTGAAGAGGAGCAAGGGCCAGCGTGAAAACCATCAGGCTCCATGTGAACTGCATGGCGGCGAGATTAACGCGTTGGCTGCCCAATGCAAATCCTGACTGACGTAAAATCCGGAATTTCAGGGATTCCTTTCAGAAGCACCAAGGTCTTGACGAACGGAAGGTTGGCAACGAACCTTGCGCGGCCTCACCCAAATCCTCACATGAACGACATTCCCATCGACCTCGTCCTTTTTTTCGGTCGCTTCCACCCAGTGCTGGTGCATCTGCCCATCGGCTTTCTCGTGCTCCTCATCAGTCTGGAAGTCTTGGCCTGCCTGCCGTGGTTCCGTGGCCTGCGCAGCGCCCGCAGTGCTATCCTCGCGCTGACCCTGCCAGCCACTGCCCTGAGTGCTGGCTGCGGGTGGCTGTTGGCCCGCGGCGGTGAATATGACGCAAAACTGCTCGACTGGCACATGTGGGCTGGTTTCAGCATGGCAGGTGGCTGCCTGCTGGTGTTGATTTTGCACGGGTTGAATTGGCGCAAAACCTACGGGGTAGTGGTGGTGTTGCTATTTTCAGGGCTGTTAGTCACCAGTCATTACGGTGGTTCGCTCACTCATGGCAGTGATTACCTGACTCGGTACCTGCCGGCGCTCCAACGCCAAATCAACGGCGAGCCCACCCCAACCGGAACCGCGGCAGCCCCCAACGCCCCATCCAACCCATCGGCATTTGCCAGCCTCGTGCAACCATTGATGACGGCGAAATGCGTCGCCTGCCACGGCCCTGAAAAAGCCAAGGGCGGCCTGCGCCTCGACACTTTGGAAGCGATGCTCAAAGCGGGCAAAAAGGGACCGTCGCTGGTGGCCGGCAAGTCGGCAGACAGTCATTTGATCCAGCGCCTCAAATTGCCCCTGCAGGATGACGACCACATGCCGCCGGACGGCAAACCGCAAGCGAGCGCCGACGAAATCGCCCTTCTCGAGTGTTGGATTGACGCTGGAGCGCCTAGCGATAAGACGGCCGACGAGCTCAAACTCCCAGCCAATCTCGCCCACCTCGCCAGTGCTCCTGCCCCTACAGCCGCGCCCAACGCAGATAAACCGGGCACCGACGCCGCCAAAACGCCCCCCGCCGCAGTGGCAGCCGTCGCCGGACCCAAACCGCTGCCGGAAGTGCTGGCTTTGGCTGAGCCACTGGCAGCTGAACTGGGCATCGCGTTGCTGCCGCTTGCTCAAGGCCAACCGTGGCTGCAGGCCAATGCGCGCATTGCGCGGGCCAAGTTTGGCGATGCCGAGTTGGCAAAACTCGCGCCCCTCGCCACCAATCTTCGCTGGCTGGACCTGACCGGCACCGGCGTCACCGACCAAGGCCTGGCCCAAATCGCCGCGATGCCGCATCTCACCCGCTTGCACTTGGCGCGCACCGCCATCACTGATCAGGGATTGGTGAACCTCGCGCCGCTGGTGGAACTGGAGTTCTTGAACCTCTACGGCACACCACTGACCGATGCGGCATTGCCACACC
>JBAXCM010000264.1:0-6698 GCA_037141475.1 Verrucomicrobiota bacterium
GGCACCCAATGTGCTAGCACCGCCAGCAATCTTGGAGGCCACTGAAAGGTTTAATATCGAACCACTCTGGATATCAACCGCACCCGTTCCAACCACTCCATTGAGCTGGGTGCCGGCCTCCAAGGTAATCGCCCCGCCTTGCCCCGCATGGTTGAAATCCAAACCTGCCACGCTTAGCCTCGAATTTCCAGTTAGTGTCAGATAGGTGTGCGCAGCTAGATGGATCGATCCGCCGGTCGCCCCCGATGCATCAATCGTTCCTGTTACGCTGATACCCCCCTGATCGGCCGCAAGCTCAAAATCATGCGCCGTGGCCGGGCCGTCGATCAGGACGCTGCCAGAGCGGACCCGAATTGCCTGGCTTAGTGTTAGGCCGGAATCTGCAAGTCTGGTACTCAGGGCCGCCAACGTCGGAAGCGCCAGCACATCTAGCGAAAGGCTGCCTCCGGTGCCACCCGCACCACCGGAACCGAGGATACTGCCATTCATGCCAATTGTACCGGCGGGTGCCGAAATTCTCAGAGTGCCGCCAATTCCACCTTGAGCAGGTGCTGATAGATCCAGCGTGGACTGCGGATTCAATAGGATATTCCCAGTTGGTGCGGCAAGAGTGATAGATCCTGCACTCGTGACCTTGGTGACATCCTGAAAACTGCGCGTGGCACCAGCGACATCCAACAGGCTGCTGACTGATAGATCGCCCGAGGTGGCATTGAGCGTGAGCGACCCGGCGGGCAGCGAGATCTCGGTGGCTATGCTGATGGCGCCACCAGTGACGCTCAGAGAACTCCCCAGCCCCCACGCCACCGACTCGGGAATCCCTGACTTCGGAGCATTGAACGAAATGCTTCCACCCGCTCCGAGTGTCCTGTTAGCTCCAGCAGTTCCAGTGATAAGCGGCGTGATGGCCGCCAGGCTGCCTTGGATGGCGAGGCCGCCGCTGCCCTCTCCGATGACCCCTCTGGAGGCCTCCAGAGTGACTGCGGCATAGCCATTGATCGCTAGATTGTTAGCACCTAGTGTGATCACATCAGCCAGCAGGGTCAAGTTGCCCTGGCCGGGACCACTTGCCGGAGCGGAGGCCACCGCCGTTGAGTTTTCCAAGCACAGGCTCCCGGCAGCGATTTGGGCGGCGCCGCCAGCGGGAATCTCTCCGCGGATTTGTCCGGCGCTCAAGGTGAGGCTGGCCAAGCCCGAGGTGGATCCGAATGTGCCGGAGCCATAGACATCAATGGATGCATAACTCAGCAGCGTCAGCGCGGAGCTTGATCCAAGAGCTCCAAGAGTGTGGTTGGAAATAGTCAGCCCGCCGCTTGGAATCGCCATGCCCGCGTCTCCTAACACCAGAGCGATGTTCGACGCATCCAATTGATAGGAAGTGGATGTGAGTGCTGCTGATGGATCCAGGGCGATCCCCGAAGACGAATCGAGCGAAATGCTTCGGCCGCTGAGTGTCGCATTAGCAGCGATGCCAAGCTGGGCTGAACTGATGCCGGTGATGCCATTGCGGAGAATTTGCGCGCCTGGATCTGCGGAAACGCGCAGCAGCGTGCCATTTCCCACAAGTAGCAATTTGTCAGAGCTGGCCAAGGTGCCGGCGGCTGCCAGGGAAGATCCGGCGTCCACCGTGATGCTGGTATTTGCCACTAGGATCAAGTCCCCGGCAGACAAGACTGATCCGGCATTGTGTACTCTCAGATTGTTACAACCCACCGCCACTGTATCCCCCATGGGACCGCTGGCACGGCGCCCGCCAATGAGCAGGGTCTCAGCGCCGAATGACGTTAGTGTGTTAGAGTCCAGATAGATAGTGCCTGCCACGCTCGCATGCGGCGCGGCGGCGATGACCGTGTCGAGCGGTGTGTTGATATCAATAGCCGCGCCGCGGCCGCTGGCAATCGAGGCCGCCGCCACCGTGCCTAGCAGATCCATAGCCCGGGTGGCTTCAAACACCAGGTAACCTCCGTCCAATGGCAAGCGCGGGACGCTGGCATTTGCTGCATGCGCTGCTGCTGCTAGAAACGGGGTGGCTAGGAAGTCGTCATACTGGGCACGCAAACGAACGACATCCGCCGCCGCTAAATTGAAGCGACTGCTGAATGTTGGCACAGAGCGTGCAGTGTTGAGACTGTTAAAGATATAGCCTGACGTGATGCTGGATGAATCCGGCATCTCCACCGTGGTCGAGCCAGCATCACTTGTGGGACTGACTAACAGCGCGCCGGGCAACAGCGCGTAGCGAGCCGGTAGCAACGTGTAGGTCCCGGCCGTCAATGTCTTGCTACCGGTAAGATAGATCTGGTCTCCGATTCGCAGCGATGGGTTGGTGTAACCGCTGCCGCTGTTGCCAGCCAGTAGATTCGCAGCGTCGCTGCTGCTGTTATATTCCGCGACTGGCGCGTAAGCTGATGTGTAGGATGGAAGAATCGCGAAACTGGTGGCGGACGCGAGGATGTCGCTGGGTCCGCCAAGCCCCTGAACCCAGCGGTAGGCGTAGAGATCGCCACCTCCACGCAAATCAATGGTGGATCCGCTCTCTGTGGTCACATTCACCCCGGAGAGCACGATGGATTTCGCCGGCGGCCCGTGGGTCGTGATGTCAACCCCTTGCGGATCAATCCAGTGAGTGCCATCGGTGCTAACACCATACGGGATGATGATGCCTTTGCCAGTCAGCGGATCCACGGCGGAGACAGATGTCACGCTGCCAGCGCCAAGCGTCAGACAATTTGTGATAGGAAACATCGATCTGGCAATCGATCCGGCGAGCGGATCCACGGGAGTGGTGCCACTGCCGTCCCAGCCAAGGAGGATGGACCCGAAGGGTGCACGCAGGGTTCCTAACTGGCTGATGGTGGATGCCTCAAGACTCAGCGTGCCTCCGCCAGAAAGCGGCAAATCGCGGCTGCCAGACGCCCTCACCGTGATGCTGCCGGGCTGCGCCAAGCCACCGGCCGTGTGATCATACACAATGAAACTGAGTTGCGACGCACTGTTTGGATAGACTTGACCAGCTCCAAGCGTCAGATCGCCGGCAAGTTGCACCGTGCCACTGCCACGGATTTCGCCCCGGTTTGCCAGCAGCCTTGCGCTGCCGATATTCTGAAGCGATAGATCACCCAGATCGATCAGGCTGGCATTGACCGTTAGGCTGCCGACACCAGACCCGGGCAGCACGCTCTCGGGAAACGGGCTGCTCGAGCTGCCCGGCAGCACCACGCCTTTGACTTGCCCTAACGTGACGTGCGGGGCCGCCAAATTCACCGCGCCATTGGCATACAAGAATCCGCCGGACGCGACGTTCAATTCCTGCCTGGCGCTTAAATCGACGTTTCCGCTGAAGGCAACCACTCCATTGAGCGTAAGCGAGTCGAAGCCGCCCGTGCGGAATGTGTCGAGCCCGAAATGGCCCCCATTGCCAAGCACCGAGCCAATGCCACTGCTCACGCTGGCAGTTGCCTGAGAGACAGTTAGATTAATGGTCGATGAAGATAGGCCATTGCCAGTTAGATCATACACGCCGCTGGACAGCACCAGTGAGCCACCCAGCGCGGTGCCGCCACCGGCGTTGGCTAATAGATTCCCCGCACTGACCAACAATTCGGTGCCATTGAGAACTATTTTCCCTCCGTCGCTATCCACTGTGGCAGGTATGCTAGCAAGATTTCCGAGGGCGGACGTCAAACCGCTGGAATGTTGGATAGGGCTGGGATTTACCGAGGCTGCACCGCTGGCAACATCCAAGGTGGCACTGGTTCCTGAGACATCTATCACCGCAGCGCTGGCCACTGCGATGTTGCCTGCCAAGCGGATCGTGCCGCCCGCCCACACCTTGCCCGTGCGGCGGCCAAACGGGTCCGGTGCCAACACCGTGGCGCCTGCTACTGATAGAAGCGCGCCCGGCCCGATATAGGTGGTCACCTCCGGGTCCGCCAACCCCGTCCCAAACACACTGGTAGGGCCGCCCGCCACCGCAATGCTCCCTCCGGGCGCGAGGATTGTGCCAAGGATGGAAACCGTGCCTCCAGACAACCTCACCGTGCCGCCTGCATCGGTGATGATCCGTGCGGCTCCGTCCACAACCACGTCACCAATTTCTACTGTTGTTAGATCCTTCACGCCGGGTGATGCTAGGGTTAGGTTGACCGGTTGCCGGGCGCTGGGTATGTTTTGATTGATCTGCAAAATCGCCAGATCGCTCCCGACCGGAGTGTTGACCGCGCTGAGGCATTCCACAATCGGTTCGATGCGGGTGCCTGTAGTGACCAGGACGCCGGGGCTGGGACCCACTCCCAGACCTGTGAGCTTGAAATGATTGAATCCGCCTTGACTGAGAAATTCCGGTTGCAGCAGCAAAGTACCCGTCTCGCTGCTAGTTCCGCCAATCTGAATGCGCGGTGCTATCAGCTCCAGCGTGCCGCCTGTGGCCCCAGAGAATCCTCTCACCGTAGCCTCCATCGTCAGCGTGCCGCCGAGCACCGTGTGCTGGCCCGGATCCTTGCCTCCTGCTATGGAAATGACGCCACCGTTGCCGAATGTTCCCTTGCCTAGCGAATTTAGAAGATAGCCGCCGGAGACGTCAATCAAGCCGCCGGCCTGCACATCCGCCGTGTACGCCGCAAGAGTGACACTTCCTCCGGTCAGCACCAGCGGTGCCAGTTCCGTGCCGGGTACCGCCCGGTCATCAATGATGGTGCCGGCCGTGCTGAGTAGCGAATGCGGGCCTAACGTGAGCACCCCGCGGCCGGGGTTTACCGCAGGCGTCGGTGCATCTGATGCGATGGCAGAATTCTGATAGCTAGTTAGATTGAGAGCGGTTAGCGCAAGCAATCCACCCGGAGCCACGATTTTTCCTAGCAAGTTGACGTTGGCGGCGGTCAGGGCAACCGTGCCACCAAGATTGGCATTGAGTGTGATGTTTGCCGGAATAGATATATTACCGCCTTCATTGAGCAATGTTAGATTTCCAAATCCGGAATTGGACATCAGTGCTGGTGATAGATAAAGGGTGGTGGCACGTGCTGCTTCGAGTGGCAGGGCCTCCCCATTCGCGTTCAAGGTGAAATCTGCGGCGGCTGGCTGGGTAGCAGTGCCGAAGATCACTTCTGGATGGCTTGGCGCATAGGTGTAGATCGATGATTCAGATAGGATCTGTGCTTGAAGGCTGATGTTGAGTGACGCAGCGCCGGGCAACTGGCTGGTTGTGGCTGCGCTGCGGATTTGGCGTTTTCCCGCCACACGGGTTCCAAGCAGGGAGCCATCCAACACCACTGCCGGGGTTGAGATGACAATCGCTCCGGCGTCTGCTCCGCTGGTGTAGTCGGCCTGATAGGTTTGTCCGATAGGAGCCAACAAGTGCTGAAATGTCCGCGTCACACCCCATTTAGAATCGTTGATCGTGAGATTTCCTGTGAAAATCCCGCTGTAAACTTGGTCGGGATTCGCGCTGGCAATGTTTATCAAATGGCCATCCATCCACACCCGGGTCGTTGGCACCGTGGCTCCGGTGAAATTCGTCCAACCACCCGAGACGTCGATGGTTGCGCCACTGCGGATGACCAGCGAGTTGCCGGCGGATAGGTCCAGACTGCCGCCAGCCGTCGTTACCTGCGCGACATTCCGTTCGATGAGCCCCAGATAGCCGCTCACATCCGCCAGCGGAGTGCCCACCCATGGCTGGCCGTTGTAGATTCCGGTCTGGGTGCTGTCCACCACGATCGTGTCACCGCGCAATGCTCCTGAACGCTGCAGCGGGGCCACAGCCAATTCGGATCCGCGCAGGGTCACGCTGAGAAAGTTCTGTACCACCGATGCGGCGGCGTCGGTGGTGCCGGCCAGGTTGATCAGCGCGTTGTTATCCAGATATATCTGACCGCTTGAATTGATAAATGCAGCTGGGCCGCTGGTCAGTGCGCCCCATGCTCCGGCCTCCAACGCCATCTTGGCACTGGGCGCCATAACGATTGCGCCGCTAGCCAGATAGATGTTGGTTCCCTGGGCGTATATCTGCGAGCTGAGTGCCAGCGTTGTGCCCGTTGTGAGGTCTGCACTTTGATAGTCGGGAAGAATCCTGGTGACGCTGCCGGAGCCCATGAGAACGTTGCCAGCCGCGGTGAAGTTGAAAGGCGTGCCGGTGTTAGGATTCGCTGCGTCATAGATTCGGTTGGCGGAGGCTCCGTAGTTAGCCAGCAGACGCACGCTGCCGTTGAGCGCCACAGAGGTGACACTATCCAAACCTCCCTGTTGATGGATCTCCTTGCCGGCAAGTGTGATATTTCCTTGGGCGGCTTCGATGAGGCCGGGGTTGCCCACGGTTCCGGCATAGGGCGGGAGTGTGAACGACGGATCGCTCACCGCGCCAACATACACATCAAGTCCACGAATTGCAGGATCCGTACTCGCATGCGCCACCAAGCCCACTTGCAAGCCAGCCGCGAGGATTGTCTGACCGTTAGGTGTGGAAAGAGTTCCTGCATTTGTGACATTGGCTCCAGCAAGCAGGATACAACCGCCGTTGCCGTCGGCACCCACTCGAGTGGAAATCTGGCTTCCGGCCTGCACCGTGACATCACCCATTTTACCCTGAATAAGGCCATCAAAGAGAAATTGGCCGGGATGGCTCAGCAGCCCGTTGGCGATGAGATTGTCATTGATAGGCAGCGAAGAAGCCACCAAGGCATGTGCATTCACCTGGCTGG
>JBAXCM010000265.1:0-6694 GCA_037141475.1 Verrucomicrobiota bacterium
GGTGAAGACGCCGTCGATGGTGGCGGAGCCTGTCCCGGTGACCTTGTTGCTGCCGGCATTGGTGACGACGAACTTCAAGCCACCCGAGTTGGTGAGAACCAGCGAACCGGTTTTGACGGTGGTGGTGGTGGTGTACGTGTTGAGACCGGCCAAGCTGAGGGTGCCGGTGCCTTGCTTGATCACGCTGCCAGCACCGGAGATGACGCCCGAGAGCACTTGGTCCGCCGAGCTGCAATAGTCGAGGATGGTATTGGTGTCCAAGGAGATATTGCCCGGATAATTGCCGGCGCCGAGAGATCCCGATCCGGCAACACTGTTATACTGGTTGCCACTGTTGCCAATGCCACGACCACCGACCGTTAGATAGGCGAAGTTCACGTTGTTGCCCTTCACCAAAGTGATGGGACCCGTGAAGGTGTTGACCGCAGGAAGGTTCAGGAAACTGTAAGATCCCGATTGCGTCGCGAAATGCGCCTGCAACGAAGTCGGGCTGCCATCGGAGGAATCGCTGATCGCTCCGTTGAAGGCCACTTCCTCGCGGTCGCCATTGCCCTGGTCGCCCAGATAAACAGCAAGCGTCTTGGCACCCGTTCCGGTGGCCGTCACGGCACCAAAACCGAAGATGGTGTCGTTGTCATTGACTCTCACGGAAACCGTGCCGGAGCCCGTGCCAGAAAGGTTCAAGGGACGAGTCGTGTTGAAGGGACCTCCTTGCCCCAACTGATAGCGCAAGGTGACGCCATTGTTGAGGTCGATGGTGGCATCCGCACCGGTGGGTGCGCCCAAGGGGCCGCTGACGCCGGCGTTGGTCAGGCTGTTGCCCAGTTGCAAGGTGCCACCCAGAACACTGGTTTTGCCGGTGTAACTGTTGACTGCGTTGGGGATGAACGTGCCGCTGCCCGCTTTGGTCAGCGTGCCTGTGCCAGCCAGCGGGCCGCCGCTGAAGGTGTAGTTGCCCGAACCACTCACCACGGTGGAAGCAGGTGCCAAACCAGCTGTGATGGCAATGGTTCCGCCGGCAGCATTGTTGAAGACGACGTTTTCACCATCGGTGTAGATGGCTGCCGTGCCTGATGGTTGGCCGAGCCAGTTAAAGGAACTGGTGTCCCATGTGCCGCCGCCGGAAATGTTCCAAACGACCGTGGTGTCGGGCTGAATGAAGCTTACCGTCACGGTGTAGGTTTTGCTGATGGAGGGGTCCGAGGATGTGACGACATAATTCACCGGATTGGTGAAGTCATAAGCGTCGCCGGAAACGTGATCGCAGGTGGCACCTTCGGACAGGGTGAAGGTCGGAGCCAAGGAGCTAAGTGCGGTGCCTTCTGGCACGGCGACGGAGACATTGGTGCCGGAAATGGAGACGCCACCACCGGAGACGGCAAACGTGAGCAGGCTGGCCTGCGGCGTGAGGGTGCCGGGAATGCTGACGTTGTCCATGGTGATCCATCCCCAACCGCCGTTGTCCATGTTGATGAGGTTCAAGGTGCAGACGACGCCCGCGAAAGGAGCGAGTTCGGCGGCCGTGAAGGTGACCGTTTCCCAGTTGTCGTTGCCACCATTGGCTCTGGCTTTGCTCAGCACGAAGACACCGTCGCTGGCGCGGCACAAGGCCACACCCATCCAGGCAGCTCCGTTGGCTGCGGCTTCCGGCACGGAATTTTCATTGGCAGGAGCACTGCCGTGGGGAGAGCCCTTGGCCAATTGCACTGTTAAATCGCCACCTCCTGCAATGGTGATTTCCGGCGAACGCAGCCACAACGTGTTCAAGTGGCTGTCCGTGTTGCCGCTCACCCAAACGGCATTATTGCCAGGAACAAACAGACCGTCATTGCCGGACGCCGGTTGGATGGCACCGCTATTGATGGTGCCGGGCATGGCCGAGATGTTCGGTGCCAGGTCCACCCAGCCACCGACATTCGAATTGGCGCTGAGGTCCCAGACGCGGTTGTGCCAGCCTTGCAGCGTGCCATCATTGAAGTTGTAGGTCAAAATGGCCGGTGGAGGCGGCAGGACGGTCACCGTCACAGTGTAACTGTTGACCGTTGCCCCGTCGGTGACGGTGTAGGTGGCCGGATCGGTGACGGCGAAAGACGGCGTGGGCGCGGTGCCACTGGTCTTGTTGCAGGTGCCGGACATGATCGTAAAGGTCGGCGCGTAGGACGCCAAATCCGTCCCGTACGGCAGAATGACTGAGATGGTTTTCGCGGCCTGGTCAATCACGCCTCCTGGCCCAAAAGCCAAGATGGTTGCAGGGGCTGCCGTGATAGAAAGAGACACGTCGGTTACCCGCATGGATGTGGGGTCCGCCCCACCCTGGTTTCCGTCTTGGCCCACAACAAATTTGATCCGGACGTCTTGGCCCGCAAATTCATAGAGGTCGGCGGTGATATGAGTCCAACCGGCGTCACTCACGCAGTCGTGGAAAATGGTAGCTAAAATCGTCGTGCCGGCCGCATCGGTGATGTAAGCATCTTGCTCATCCCATGGGAGACCGTCCGTGGTCTGGCGCAAGACCCAGAAGTCCAAACTCGCTCCGGTTGGCACATTGGTAAGCAATTGGCTGATGGAGGAGAAGGGTCCGCCTTCGGGATTGGCGGTGCTTCCGAGATAAGCCGAGTCAGTTCCGGAATGCCCGGTTGTGGTGTCAACCACAGGGGCTGGAGCGACGTCAATGATATCCCAGCCGGTGAAATCTCCGGTTGCAAAGTTGCCATTGGTAATGTCCGCTTGGGCGCTGCCCACCCCAAGCCCGATACCCAACGCCGTGGCGAGGGCAAGGTGCTTGAGACTAGCTCGCGCATGATTTAATAAATGTAGGCTTTTCATGGTGTTTTAGTGGCTGTTTTGCGAATCTGGTTTGTTCTGATTTGTTTTATTGGATGTTTGTATGCGCTCAAATTCCAAGTTCCAAGCTGCCACAGCCACTCCCCAACGCACACAAAGCCCGCTAAGACTCTGACAAAACGCAGGTAATGATTGAACCTCCTAGATCAGGGAGGGCGGAAGTTGGACCACGAAATCGGGGGTTTCAAGAAAAATTTCCGAAACCCAAGAAATAATTTTCTTTGGTTTGTGAAACCGGCCTGAGGGTGGCGGCCGTTGGGCTCACCTAGGCTCACCTGGGCCTCGGAGTCATGCGCCGATCACGCGCGTCGGCACCGGCGAAGGCCGGAACCCAGTGCGATGGTGATTAACACGAAACTCCCTGCCGTTGGTTCGGGAATCGCCTGAACCATGTCGATTGCGATAATGCCCGTCAGTGCCCCGCCGGCATAGGCAGTTCCGGCCGCCGGGTACACAGGGTCCGAGAAGTCGGTGTTAGGAAATGTGACCTTGAAGTATGTGCCTGCTGGCAGTCCTGCCGTGATATTAACCGAAGAAACGAGCAGGCTTTTTTGCGCGCCTGACGTATCGGCGTCGTTACCGATCGGATTGCCCCAGGGGTCGAGAATATCAATCGTGCCGGAACCGTCCGTCAGATCCAATCCGGTGAGGGAAACAAAATGCCCACCGCCTCCGGTGAAGGTGGTTCCAGTGACCGACCCCCAGAGGATGCCAAGCTGTACGCCGTCGTGCGAATTCAGATAATTCGCCATGGTTTGGGCTGTCGGGTTGGTATCCTGCCATGTAAGCACACCCGGCGCCAAGTTGACGGTTGCGAAATAGGATTGCAGTCCGGTGAGAGCGGGGCCGGGATAGGTGCCCGATGCGGTCGTGCCCATGGCAGTTTGCAGGGCATTCACCGCGGCATATTGGTTGGGATTGCTGCTGAACGGACTGGGTGTGTCCGTGCTGTAGGCGTAGGCTTGCATATAGGATCAACCGTTAGCCACGGAGGTCGGGACGCAGGAGTTGTTGAGCACTGCCTGGCTGCCATTGACGGCGGCGTTTCCCTGACCCAAGTAGGTCCCTCCGTAGTTGGGGATCAGGCTGTAATCCTCGGAAGCCGTTATGGCGGCATCCAGATGCCCAGCGCCACATGTGGCGAGGGTCATAACTGCAGGAAAAAGATATGGGAATTTCTGTTTCATGGGGGTTATTTGGTTGGATTGGGTTATTTTCATATTGCCAGGAATTGGCCGCTTCACGGGCTTAAAGATTTTGCCTCGGGTCAATGGGTTCAAGCGTTCAATTCAACTGTCAGCTTCGGAAAATATCCAAGCCGGAGGTCGTTGCAAGAAAAAAAATGATTTTTTTCCGAAATGCGAAATGCAACTGCTTCGGCAGTCTGTCAAAAGCAATTTCCTGGCGTTTCCCTCTTGCTGGGGTCAGGTTCTGCGAGATTCGTAACTCAGCGAACAAGCTCTGAATTGAGCAAATCGGCCTAACGACAGCCACTGGGTTGTTTCCTGGGTTCAGAAGCTCAGGCTCATTTTGCCATCACAGGTTCCAGCCATTGCGGAACTGGGGCGAGAGGAATTTGTTGGCGCCCTCGTTATTGGTAAACCTCATTGCCTTTTCGTCATAGATGAGCTTCTGGCCGCTCATTCGGATGGCGACGATTCCCAACAAGCCGACCTCGGACAGCCGAGCGCCATAGTCGAAAGGGGAGCTGGCTTGGCGGCCTTCGCGGATGGCGTCGAGCCAATCGCGATAGTGGCCGGCCTTGACACGGGGGAGGGATTTATCGGGGCGTTTGTAGGCTTGCATGGCGGCTTCGGGGATTAAGCGCACTTCTCCGGCGCCATGAGAACCGTGCATGATTTTCCCCTTGTCGCCGATGACCACCGCGCCGGTGCCCACGACGTTTTTGCCTTCTGGCAGTTCTGCGGGCCGCGGAATACTGCACTTGCCGTCGAACCAGATCATTTTCACCGGGCCCCGTTGGCCCTTGGCCGGAAACTCATAAGTGATCTTCGTTCCCGCGGGATAGGTATCAAAATCCTTGTCAGGATCGTAGCCCTCAGTTTCCGCGAGAATCGATGTCGGCATGTCAAGGTCCAGGGCCCAGAACGAGGGATCGACGACGTGGCAGACCCAGTCACCGATGCAACCGCCGCCGAACTGCGACCAACCGCGCCAGTTGAACGGCAGATAGGCTGGATTGTAGGGACGTTCCTTGGTCGGCCCTAACCACAGATCCCAAGCGAGTTCTTTGGGGACGTCGGGACGTTCACCGCGGACTTTCGCAAGGTTGCCAACCTGGCAATACACGTCCTTGAACGCATCGCAGCCGCAGTGAATTTCGGAAACCTTGCCGATTGCCCCATCCTCGATCCATTCACGGAACAGCCGGATAGTCTCCGACGAGTGACCTTGATTGCCCATTTGGGTGATGAGTTTCCGCTCGTTGGCTTCCTTTCGCATGGCACGGGCCTCGGCCACCGTGTGTGCCAGAGGCTTCTCACAAAACACATGCTTGCCATGTTTCATCGCCGCCATCGCCGCGACCGCATGGGTGTGATCTGGAGTGCCCACCAGCACCGCATCGATCTTGTCGCCCATCTCCTCCAGCATGACGCGGAAGTCTGTGTAGCGCTTTGCCTGTGGGTACTTGTTAAACATGCCGGCCGCCCGGCGCTCATCCACGTCGCACAACGCAACGATGTTCTCATCGGCCATGTTGCTCAAATCGCCAGCCGCCTGCCCACCACAACCAATCGCCGCCAAATTGATTTTTCGACTCGGCGGCGTGCTCACGCCATCGCCTAAAACCCGGCGAGGAATAAATTGGAAACCAAAGGCGGCGGCGGTCGTGGTCTTGATGAAATCCTGACGGTTCATATCGTGGGTTGTTGTTTGGATGCACCGCCAAAATCAAGGGAATCGCGCGGATGTCAATCCGCAAGTGGATGTCCACGTTCATGACGAATCAATCCTGCAACAAGCGCCGGGTGGGTGGTGTTGTCGATTGTGGGGCTGCGCAGCAGGTGGCAGACGGCGGATTCGGCGCGTTTGGCAATCATCCGCAGGTCATCCGGAAGCCGCTTGCGTCCGGGTATGGGACTTTCGAATTGGTCGGCCATGCAAAGCCGCGCATCCTGCCTGCGGCGGCCGCTATGGGCGGTGCAAAAACGCCAGAATAGCGGCGGCTGATTTTTCCGAGATGCCAGGCACTGTGGCAATGTCTGCTACAGTGGCATTTTTCAGGCGGGCCACACTGCCGAATTTTTCCAATAACACCTGCTTGCGCTTTGGCGACATGCCCGGGCACTCGTCGAGCAAGCTTTCGTGCATCCGGCGGCGGTAAAGCAGGGCGTTGTAGCCGTTGGCGAAGCGGTGTGCCTCATCGCGGATGCGTTGGAGGAGTTTGAGGGCACCGCGATCGTGGGGGATACGCAGGCTTTCGCTGCGGCCCGGAATGAATACCTCCTCATGCTGTTTGGCTAGGCCAATGACCGGCAGTTCGTGCAGGCCAAGGGCGCGAAGTTCTTTCACGGCCATGCCGAGCTGGCCCTTGCCGCCATCCACTATCACCAGATCGGGCAGGATGATGCGTGCCCGGCCGTCGCGGGCCAAGCGTCGCTGAGCCTCCAGCACATCTTCCTGAGTCACGTCTGCGGCGGGATCGGCCTTGGAATTTTCCATCAAGATGCGTGAGAATCGGCGGCGGATGACTTCTGCCATGGAGGCGAAATCATCCTGGCCGGAGACGCTGCGGATCCGGTAGCGGCGGTAGTTTTGGTTATCGGGTCGGCCGTCGGTGAAGCGCACCATGGAGGCGACGATGTGGTTAGAGGAAACATTGGAGATA
>JBAXCM010000266.1:0-6674 GCA_037141475.1 Verrucomicrobiota bacterium
TACGGGTCCCCTGTCCCCCGCCCTGACGAGTGTTTTGTCCACCTTCTTGCGGGCGCTGTTTTCCTTGTTCTGTAGGTTCAGCCGGTGCGTTCGCATCGCGGGGCCGGGGAGGATTGTCGCGCGGTGCTTCGTCGCGTGGGGGCGGAGGCCTGGAACTGTTTTGAGGATCTCCGGGCTGCGAATCACGCGGCGGTTCAGCATCCGGATCTGTGGCACCTTCCGGGCGGGAATAGACGACATGAAGTTCCGCTGTGGCAAGGATACTCTCTTTCATTGCAGCGAGCAGGACATCGCGGCTAACTTGCCCTGGCGGGACATTCGGCTTGGGCACGGAGGACAACGCATAAAGCGTGTAAATATAGGTTTTAGGACCCGGTCCCTTGGAATGCGGAGGCGCGTATCCACCTCGGTTATTGACACTGTTGCTGCCGAGAATCCCGACTTTTTGAACATTGCGAGGAAGTCCGGTGGTTGCGGCCGGAATGTCATAGATCACCCAATACCACTTGGGGTCTCCTCCAGGCCCGGGAATGTGGTGCATGATCAACGCATAACTCTTGGTTTCCGGCGGGGCTCCACTCCATGTGAGTGGCAGGGTGGCCGACGATCCATCACCCGTGTAATCCTTGGGCAACGTGCCGCCTTCGGTGACCTCCGGACTGCGGAGAACAAAACCGGCTCTCGGGACGGATGGCCCGGATGCTGATGGTGTGCTGGATTTTGGCCCGCCAGGCTGTTTACCACCCTGAGGCGGATTCTTGCGCTCAATTTTCTGGACAGGTGTGGGTTGCGATGCTGGACGCGCTTCGGCATGGATTGGAAGGGCGATGCGGAAGCTCAAATGATAATACGGATGGGCGGGATCCTGTGGACCTCGATAGTAGGATGGATTGCGATTTGATACCCGGCCGTGGCCATTTTCGCCGTTATACCAATTGCCACCACGCATCCCACGATAAGCTTTCCCGTCGGGCATCAGACTTCCTTCGGCCGGTCCGGGCGGGTTATCTGAAGGACTATAGGCATAGTAGCTGCGCTCGTACCAATCGTTGATGAACTGCCAGACGTTGCCTGACATGTCGTGAAGGCCGTAGCCGTTGGTGCCGTCCGAACTCTGCCAGGATTCCTGGGCTCCAGGCCATGCAAAGTCTGACTTCTTCTGAAGCTTGCCGTTGAAAAATCCAACAGGTGTGGTCCATGGCAATGGCCCGGCACGAAATGGGTTCTTGGACTCCGGCCAATTCGCTTTTGAAGCATCGGCATCGTCCCCCCAAGGGAAATTCAAATAGGGACTCATTTTGCCGCCACGACCGGCAAATTCCCATTCCGCTTCGGTGGGCAATCGGTATCCGCTCTTTTGAAAATCGCAATTCCACGTCTTCGGATCATAACAAAGTGGCAACTTCTGCTTGGCACTCAGCCAATTGCAGTAATCCGCCGCGCCCTCCCAGCGAATGCACACCATCGGGTGATTCTCCTTGTGTTCCAGCACCTTGAAATTTTTCCCATCCCAACCGATTCGGCTATAAGGCGACATCTCGCGGGTTTCGCACAGCAACTCGCTGCCGCCCTTGAGAAACACGCCGCCCTTGCGAACTTCGAGCGCGCCGGAACGGATCGCAGAATTTAGATACGCGCCGTATTGGGCGGTGGTCACCGGATCAACGCCCATCTTGAAACTATCGAGGCGCACCTTGTGAATCGGGGTTTCATCACCGCCGTGCTTCGGATCGACAAACCCGTGGTGGTCGCCCATTTGAAATTCTCCGGCGGGTATCGTAGTTAGAGCTGGATCGGGCACCGGAGATTCGCCGGCGAGCAACGGAGTGGCACAACCAATCATGCTTAGTGCCAGAGCGTGGAATGAGGATTTCATTGTATAGTTAGGTTGAGAGGGGTCATGCGGTGTTAGGTTAGCGAAAATGTGTGGTGGTCTCGGCTTCGATCTGCCGGGATGGTTCGTGGTGCGCCTGATGCTGGAAAAAATCCGATGCCAGTGGCGCGGATGATGTAAGTTCAAGGGCGATGCTCGCCGGGCCGCCGGCACCGCGCGGCAAGCCGTTGAGGACCAAGCGGTGAATCTGGCAGGTGGCAGGGTCGAACCACAACTCGATTTCTCTGGGGCCTCCTTGTGCGCTGGAGTGACGCGATCCCCGCAAGCCCTTCAGTCGCGCTGTGGTGGCCGGGTCAGCAGGTGGCGTGAACCATTCCAGCTGATAGAATCGTCGCAGATCTTCGAGTTGGGTCCGCAGCTCGAGAAACGGAGTATCCTGCCGCCCTCCCAGCAAGCCGGCTCCGAAGTGATAGGGATAGGCGCTTGTCCTAACTGGGCCGTCGCCGCGGATGCACCAACTCGTTTGGCCGTCGCTGCCCAGCGTGCGGGTGATGCCGTCTGGCAGTGATTGTTCGAGCACATATTGGCTGTTGCCGCGCAAATGGAGACGGGCACCGTCAAGAAAGGCCGCCGGTGGAAATCGTCCGTGCTCCGGCCTATCCACTGGATTTCCGCCTTGCCGGTCCGCACCGCGGTCCAATACCCGGATCACATAGTTGCAATCCACTGGGCGGTCCAGAGCGGCGATCACCTGATCAAGGGCGGCGGAGGCGTTATGCGGTAGCAGCAGGAGAGTGAGCGAAAGCAGGCCGACGATCATGGCAGCGGCTGCGGAAAGCCACCACCATCTGCGAGTGCTGAGGATCTTGGTTGCAGACGGCGGATACTCTAACGCCGCGAAAAACGCCTCGCGATCCACAGCAAAGCCACCCGCTTTGGCTTCAGATGCAAGGAATCCATGGAGCATCGCGTGCTCCGCGAAGACCTCTCTTGCTTGGCTTGAAGCCGCCAATTCCCGGGCCAGCAGCGCTCCCTCAGCATCGCTCGTGAGGCCATGAAGCGCCCGGAAAATCAGATCTTCCAGCTCTGTTGATAGATCAGTCGTGGCTTCCTTCATGGGTTACGGCGGAGTGGATGATGCCAATGCCTGGCGCATGCAATCTAGCAATAGCAGATGAGCCCGTTTGAGGACCTTATAGACGGCCGTCTCGGTGCGCCGTGTTTGTCGCGCGATCTCGGCCACCGATTGATCGCGGTAATATCGGGCCTGCAGCGCTTGCCGCTGATGGTCCGTTAGCTGCTGAAGACAGTGGCCTAGCACCTCGCGCCGCTCGTCACTCGCCAGCGATTGCTCGGCCGCAACATCAGCGAGCGCTTGCAGGGTCGCCTCATCCAGCGGCACTGGCAAGCGTGCCTGATGACGCCGCCACTCGAACGCCAGCAAGCGGGCAAATCCCAGCCCCCAAGAGACAAACGGGCGGGACCTATCATAATCGGCGAATTTAAGCCACAACCGCCCGGCCAGTTCCTGCACCAGATCGTCGGCCGCATGCCGGTCGTGCACCAACGTCAACAGGAACCCCTGGAAGGCGGCTTGGCTGCCGACAAACAGGCGTGTAAACTCCAACTGTGAGGGACTCTCCCCCCGCAGCTGAGTGTTCGTTTCGTTGGCAGGCATGGTCTTCAGCGAGATATTGTCAGATACACCCGGAAAACCAAACCCGGCGCAGTGGAATTTTTCAAAAATCCAAAAATATGCCATACCACAGTCCTTGAATCGCCAAATTTTCTGTCGTTTGTCCGGGTTTTCTCCACTTGTGGGTTCGGCGAGCTCAGCCGTGCCGTCTTCAAGTGTTGTGTCTTGTGTCTGAGACGCAGCTTCGCTAGTAAGTCAACCGTATTGGGCGTGACGTCAACCCGATCGAATCATTGACGGGTCACCTTCAGGCGCAGGAACATCTTGCCATTGGCCGCGACCGGCACACTGAAGATGTGTTGTGTGCCCATCCCGCTGTCCGACACATCCACCCAACTTCCCGGCAACAAACTCGGGCTGCACTCGGCACCGTAAGTGATGCCAGTGACACCCGCAGGTTGGCTGAACTCAATCACATAGCTTCCACCAATGATCCGGCCTTGCGGCAGCTGGCCGCCGCCGCCATCGGGCCCGGCATCCAAACCGAATGCATAGGCGGTAAGATCCACATCTGCGAGAGAGGTATTCGGCGCGGGACTAATACCCGGCAGCGCCACAATCGCGATGTTATGCATCGCCGCCGATCCGCTGGCGACGTCCATCCAGCGCTCGCCAATGCCCAGGCCGCTCGTATCCACAGATACCGGCGCCGCGCTGGGTATCATCGTATTGTTGCCTAACTGGCCGTAGGCATTGTCGCCCAAGGCGGCTAGGGCACCTTCAGCCAACAACGCCAGGCTGTGGCTGCCGCCTATGGCGATTTGCGTTATGGGTGCGCCCGCCAAATTGACGGTCACTGGCACGGTGCTCTGGGACATGCCCGTTAGGCCCAATTGACTGTTGTTATTCCAGCCCCAGGCGGCGAGCGTGCCGTCTGCGCAGAGAGCAAGGCTATGTGCGCCGCTGGCGCGGACTGAGATCACCGACTTGCCGGCCAGCGTGCCTGACGCGCTGATGACCACCGGGGAGATGCTCGAAAGCGTGCTGGCATTGCCAAGCTGACCGCGGTTGTTATACCCCCAAGCTAACAAGCTGCCATCGCTGCACAGCGCCAGCGTGTGATATTGGCCGGCAGCGAGAGAGGCGGCGAGCTTGCCCGGTGGAATGGCCACCGCAACCGGCAGCGGGCTGGTAGCCGTGGTGCCGTCGCCCAGTTCGCCCTCATCATTGTATCCCCACGCCGCCAGGGTGCCATCGTCGCACAAGGCAAAACTGCTGTAGGCCGCAGCAGCTACTGCCACAACGTTCTTGCCGGCCAGCGCGCCGAGCCGGTTGACCACTACCGGCACTCGACTGGTCACGGTGTTGCCGGTTCCTAATTGACCATAGTTATTGTATCCCCAGGCCACGACAGTTCCATCAGAGCAAAGAGCCAAGTTGTGGAATGGCCCGGCGGATATGGCTATCACTGACTTGTCAGCCAGAGCAGCGGAGCGATCCACTGCCACCGGCACATTGCTGGCCTCGGCGGAGTTATTGCCTAACTGGCCATAGACGTTGTGGCCCCAGGCGGCCAGCGTCCCATCTGAGCACAGCGCAAGGCTGTGCAGATATCCTTCGGCCACAGCAAGGATTGTTTTGTTGGCCAAAACACCGGTGACGTCACTCGCTATCGGATGCAGACGGCGGGTCGTTGAGTTATCGCCCAATTGGCCTGCACTGTTGGAGCCCCATGCCACCACTTGGGTGTTGGCCCATTGCAGCACCAAATCATTGCCACTGCCACCAAAGTAGTTAGCCACAAAAATATAGGTCTTTCCCCCGAACACGAGGCTCACCCGTTGGCCTTGGGCGAGATTGCCGAAGCGGCCATGAATGAACCCGCGACCGATGTTCCTAACCATTGTTAGAATTGTCCCTGTTGTTGGCGCATAGTTGAGAACCATATCCACCGGCACATCTCCCGCAGCAAACCCGTCGGCACTTACCGGCACGTCGCTGGCGGAGTTGAAGGTGAAGTTCAAGGGCAGACGGGTGACTGTGATGGTATAGGTCTTGGTGGTGATGCCATCTTCGGCGGTGACGAGGACGGTAATGATGTTATTGCCGACCGCCAGAGCGTTCACTCCGCTCGCCGATCCGCTGCTAACCGGCACACCATCGATTTGCACCACCGCTCCCGGATGATCGGTCACTGGAGTCACCCTCAAACCGTCATTGGCGAAAGGCACCGTGGCGATATAGCTCGTGGTTAGTTTGTCAAACCCCGGCACCAGCGACCCGGCACTCATGCCAAGTGCCGCGAGCTTTGCATTGTCACTGAGAGTCGTGAATGTCATATCATCGCTTCTAGCAATTCCACTTCGGCTCGAGCCCACCACCCGGTAATGATAGAGGGTGCCCGGTGTCAACCCGCCGATGGCGGCACTCACTGCTGTGGCGCTGGAACCTGCCACATTCACCGGATTTCCCGCGATGACGTGGTCGTAAACCGTGCTCAGGCCATATTCAAAGGCCACCGTCGTGGCATTGCCATTGGCATTGACTGTGCCATTCAAAGTGGCGCTCAAACCGGTGATTGCCGAGGCGGGCAGTGGCATGGCGGACTGTAGCGGCGAGGCGACAAGTGCCAGCGAAAACCTGCTAGTAGAGCTGGCTTTCCCCATGATAAAGCGCTCGCCGGGCAGCAGCAGGCTGGTATTGACCAGCACCGGAACCAAGCTGTCGACAAGACTGTTGATTCCCAATTGGCCATAGTAATTGCTTCCCCACACCACCAGCGAGCCATCCGAGCACCACGCGAGGCTGTGAGAATCACCGGCGGAGATTCCAACCACCACCTTGTTAGCAAGAACTCCAGTCGATTCTACCCGCAGCGGCACCGCGCTATTGGTGGTGGTGTTATTGCCTAACTGGCCTTTCGCATTTGAACCCCACGCAACCAATGTTCCGTCAGTGCAAAGCGCGAGACTGTGCGCACTGCCCGCGGCAATGGCCGCGACCGTCTTGCCCGCAAGCACACCGGCCTGGCTCACCAGCACCGGCTTTGATTCACTGCCATAGTCCTTGCCATTGCCTAACTGACCGTACGAATTGCTTCCCCATGCGGCAATCGTCCCATCCGAGCATAGCGCCAAACTGTGCGTTTGGCCGCAGGCAATGGCCACCGCCGCCTTGCCGGCCAGCACGCCCGTGGCGTCCACC
>JBAXCM010000267.1:0-6645 GCA_037141475.1 Verrucomicrobiota bacterium
GGGCCCGGGAGCGATTCAGCGCCAAGCGCAAGGATGGAGCGCGGGCGATGAGGGGCAACGGCAGCGGTGTGAAGGGACTGCTGTGGAGTGCCAGGGATTTGCGCGTAAGAGTCTGACAAGCTGGATTCGAGCAAGCGTCTTTCGAGGTAGTTCAAGGTTTGAATCTGCTAGTGAGGCTACGCCTCAGACCAAAGACACAAGACTAGAAGACGGCTCTGCTGAGACTTGGGCGAGCCACAGTCGACGTACAGCCCGGCGCGCGCTTTGCGGAAATCCAACTTGCACCACACATTGGCATTTTTAAGGTTGAACGCTGAGTGCTGAGGTTATGTCTTGGACGGGATCTATACAGTCACAATTCGGCCAAAACCGCCTCAGAAGCACGATCAGAGGGTGGGCATTCACACATCAACATCAATACCAGAGCCGAGGCCGAGTACCTCGCTGAAATCAATGCGGCGATCCGCAAACGTCAACCGCATGTAGCTTCGCTAGCGGTATTGGAAGTAGCGGTTGAAGGCGAGGATGGGCTTTTCAAACAGCCGCCAGCTCAGATAGGCCAGAGCGATGGACGAGCAGTAGGCAATCGGCAGGAACACCAGCAACGCTGGGGCCCTCCCGCCAGCCATCGCAGGCACCAGCCATTCCTCATAGATCTGTTGGCGTGCCCAGATTTCAAAGAACGAGTGATAGACATAGAGTCCGAAGCTGATCCTGCCAATAAACACCAACCACCGCGAAGCGAAACCACGCGCCAGCCAACCCTCGGGCCGCAAGCTGAGCAGCAGCACGCTGCCCCACAGGTAAGGTGCCCATAGCGCCGGTGCAGCACTGCAAAACCCGGAGCGTGGCGCATACATGATACCAACCGTGGTCAGCACCCCGGTGAGTAGGGCAAGCGGGAGTGCCCATGTCTGGCAGTGTTGCCAGTACTTCGGATGGCGCAACGCCACGGCAAGCAGGGCTCCCATGCCCAATGTGTGAAACCGGTTCAGCGTGAACACATAACTTCCGAGGCCGTTATCCGCCATAAAAAATAACGCACCGCTGAGCGGCGCGATGATGAGTAGTACCAGGCTGACCATCACCAGGTGGCGGGTCGGCAGCAGATACACCAGCAGCGGCCATATCAGATAGAACTGCTCTTCCACGGCGAGCGACCAGAAGTGCGCGATGGACACCCCGTCGGTGGCATACAGCCAGCGGCCGTAATAGGCGTCGCCGAGGTTGGAGGCGAACGCAACAAACCACCATGGCGAGTCACCGCCGGAGTGGCGGAAGAAGCCGAAGGCGATTGCCAGCACGCCATAGTACAAGGGGAAAATCCGCAGAAAGCGGCGCATATAGAATGTTTTGAAGTAGCGCGGCCCGCATTTAGGAGAGTCCAACAGGATGCCGGTGATCAGGAAGCCGGACAGGACAAAGAACATATCCACACCGACAAATCCGCCGCGCAACAGCAAGTGCCACGGTTGCTGATCACCGATCACCTCGCCGGTTTTGATGAAGTGACTCAGCATCACCATTAGCACCGCCATGCCGCGAAATCCGTCCAGGGCAGTGAAATGCCGGCCTTGCAGGTTGTGCTGCTGAGGCGCTTCGCCGGTGGCATCTTGGCTGGCCTCTGGCATCTGCTGGCGAGCGGGTTGCATGAATACTTGCGGATGGATTGCTGGTTGGTGTTAGGAAGTGGCCACGGGTTCAGGACGGTGTGTGGTCCTGTTGGAAGCGGGTGAACCAGCGCTCGAAGGCATCGGGAAAATACCGGTGCAGGGCGGCTTCGGCCTCCTCCGGGGTGGCGAATCGCAGGTCACCATCAGGGCCGGTGAGGCGTTCCAGCCAGAGGCGATCCGGCATGCCTGGCACCCAGATTTTGGCCCAGGAAAATGCCGCTTCATAGCCATTGCGCCGCCAGTGCATGCCCTCGCAGTTATGTGAAGCAAAGTGGGTGGTTACCAACGCCGTGGCGTCGCCGCCGTGATGCAGCGAGCGTCCGGCGAAGCCTAGCAATTGCTCCGGTGGGCATCCCAATACCTCCAGAATCGATGGCACGATATCCAAATGGCTGGCCTGCGCGACTGGCGCTCCGGGTTCGACATTCTTGGGCCATTTAACCAGCAGTGGCACGGATGTTTGCTCCCGGGTGAGGCCGGTGGCATGGAACCAAAAGCCATGTTCCTGGAACTCCTCTCCGTGATCGCCGGTGATCACAATCATCGCGTCGTCATAGCGGTCATGCTCCTTGAGATAGGTGATATAATCCCGCAGCAAGCCGTCTGTCCAGGCCACTGAGTTGACATAGCGGTTCTTAACCAGTTCGACGTCGTGCTCACTTGGATGCAGCGGCAGCATCGCGGATCGATAATAGTCGGCAAGTGGCGGGGTGAACGAATTCGCCCAGTAGTAGGGGAAATGCGGTGATTCGACGGCCATCAGCCTGAAGGTGGCACCGGCGGGACGGGTCAGCACGGATTGTTGCCAATGCTCGCGAACGATGCGGTCGCACTCGCTGGCATCCGGGAGCCAGGAGTTGGGGTTGACGCGTTTATTGAGCATGTCATCGGTGGCCTCGCCGTGACCGAAGTTGGTGGTGTCCATTTCGGCGTAGTCAAAGATCGAGGCGGAGCGGAGTTCATTGCGATAGCCCGCAGCATGAAGAATATCTAACAATAATGCCGGTTGTTGGAGTTGACGCTCGCGTTCCCAGAACACGGCGGGTTTGCCACTCAGCAGAGCGAACCATGACATGTGGGTGGCGTTGGACGCGGAGAATGTTGCCTGCAGCGGTTGGCACTCGGTGTCTCGCCAATGGCTCAGGAAGGGCATTTTTTCGGGGCACAAGGCATCGGCCCGGAACGTCTCGACGATGAACAGGTGGACGTCCGGCTTGGATGGCATGTTCCAGGCCGCAGGGTGTGGCTGCTCGCGGAATTTAACCGAGAATGAAACCCAGCCCGGTGCTGAATTGCTAGGGCATAAGTGAACGAGAAGCGAGCGGCGTTGCAACCAGTGGCCGCCGCGGTCGAGCCAATGTGCCTCGGCGCGTTGCTCAAGGAACAACAGCAACCACACTGCAGCGGCAGCGAGCAACAAGGAGCGTGGACGTAGCCGCAGGCCAATGCGCCGCGACAACCAGCCACTGCTCAGATAGATCCCTAACACTAGAACTGTGAGGGCACCTGATTGCAGGGCGTTACCTAACGAAAATTTGACATTTCCGCCTTCCATAGCCCGCAGCAGGTCGAATTTTCCGCCGACGACGAGTTCGCCGAAGAACAGGATCAGGCCTTTGCCCCACAGCAGGTTCATGCCGATCTCAGCTGCTAATCCGACCAAAATCAGGCATGACACGCCACCGCCGAGCCAGCGGGTGATGGGAGGCGACCACAACTCAAAGAGGTGAAGCCCATACCACAGCAGCGTGACGATGACTCCTTGGGTGAGCAGGCGCACCAGCACCAAGGCCAGGGCGGCGGCTGGCGAGGCGTCCATTTTGCTTAGCACGAGGCAGTCACTTGTCACGCTGAGAGCCAGGATCAGACTGAAGAACACCCCGTTCCAACGCATTTTAATCACCCCATCCGGGCTACAAGTCACACCGCGACGGCGACGCCACGCAGCCAACCAGCCAAACGCCAAGCCAAGAACCAACAGGCCCGAGCCCGTCCAATAGATCCATGGTGCCAGATACCCGAGGCATCCGGCGGTGCCCCACGCAGCCAGCAGCCAAGCGAGTAGATGGCCGCGGCGCAGGTCGTGCCCGCCGCCGGCGCACCACCAAAAGCCGCCGAGAATGGTGCCGCTGATGGCGAGAATCGCGCCGACCATAGCCTCGACGATGAGATTGCCGGGCCAGACTCTAACGGGGGTTGCGACGCCTCCGACCACCAGCGCCCAGCCACAGACAAAGGGAGTCATCGCGGTCAATCCTCCACCCATCCACGCCATCAAATGACTGGCATGATATATCTTTCCCGCGTTACTTTCCATCGTGGAATCGTTCTAGTTTCTCACGGCTGTTGAGAGAAACACAATTTCGATGCCCCCTGATGAGGATGCTGGAAGATGCGCAAGTTATGATTTTGGCTTGGCGGAATCCGGGTTCGGCTTGACAGCGTCCGGTTTTGGTTTAGTGGCGTCCGGCTTTGGTTTGGCGGCTGCGGCGGGCGGCCACGGGCCGATTTGAACGGTCACCGGGGTGCCGATGGCTGGGACTGCTTTTGTCAGGACGAACCAGTCGCCATAGTTTTCACCGACCTTGTTGCTATCGCCCGGATAGTTGAAGATAGCTGCTTCATTGGTTAGGATGGCGACGATATCACCGGTCATTTCGGCGACGAAGCGGCCTTCATAAAAGGCCGATCCGCCATAGATCCAAGGGCCTGGGGCCATCACTTTTTCATTTTTGGTATTGTTAATGCATTCGTTGACGGTGGCGGAGTGGGCGGTGTCGCCCTCTTTCCAGAGCATGCGGATTTCGACTCGAGCAGCGGCCTTGACGGCTGGGGCGACGGCAGGCATGAGGCCACTGGGAAACCCTTCTTCGTCGCGCAGCGGGAACAACTCGGGAGAACTCTGATAGCGCAGCAACTTGAGGGCGAGGTTGAGGTGGGTGGCGTTGATGGAGGTGCGCAGCAGGGATTCGTGAACCTTGCCCTTGTCGTGAACAATCACATATTCTAACAAACCTTCACGCTGGTTGAAAACCGCGGGAAAAGTAATCAGCCGGGTTTGTTTGTTAAATTCGACCTCGCCGATTTTGATGCGATTCTCATCCAGCTGCACAAACACCGGTTGGCCCTTGGCTGGTGCCGCCGCATCAATGGCCGGAGCGGTTGAGGGAGTGGATGGTGGAGGTGCCGGGTCGGGAGCGGTCGGGCTGGGAGCCGGAGTCGCAGCGGCGGGAGGAGGAGCGGCGGCGGGAGGAGCGCTAGGATCTGCAGCGGCGACAGGGATGACGAGACAAAAGGCAAGGCAACGCAGAAGGGCGGACATGGCGGAAAGGTTTGCAGGCATTGAAAAAATGTAAAGCTTGTTTTCGGGCGGGCACACCGTCAATAGGAGAGTTGCTGGGTGCGGCACTTGGCAAGTGCGGTGTGGGCGGCTCCAGCAATACGGTTGACTTAGAAGGAGGATCAGACATGCTGACGCGCGGGGAAAGTGGATGATCTTAACGGCGTGAATTTCAGGCGCAGATCGGTGCCGGGGTAGGTTGTTTCGGTGGTGTTGAGTTCCTCGCGGAAGTGGGCGGCGATGGAGTCGCTGACAGCACTAGGCCATTTTCAAGGTCATGCTTGCGGATCAACGCAGTGGGCAGGCGAATGCCCCGCGAATTGCCGATCCGCGCAAGCGTGAGTTCGAGAGGGTGACTCATGGACTTACCGTTAGCACATGATCGCTTAAGTCAAGACTCCCTTGGGTGAAATGGAGACCCTACAGCGGGGCGAGCAGATGGGAGAGAGTGTCGGCGTCGATTTGGAGTTTGGCGGTGTCTTCAGACAGGAGGGCCTCGACGAGCGCGGATTTTTGTTTTTGGAGGTCGAGGATCCGCTCCTCGATGGTGCCACGGCAGACGAGTTTGTGCACAAACACCGGTTTGGTCTGACCGATGCGGTGGGCGCGATCGGTTGCTTGGTTTTCGGCGGCAGGGTTCCACCAAGGGTCGTAGTGGATGACGGTGTCGGCGGCGGTTAGGTTGAGGCCGGTGCCGCCGGCTTTGAGGGAGATGAGAAAAATGGGGACCTCGCCAGCTTGGAATTTTTTAACGAGGGTAGCGCGGTCGGTCGTTTGACCGGTGAGTTTGAGGTAAGGGATATCTTCGAGGACAAGGTGTTCCTCGATGAGGGCGAGCATGGAAGTGAATTGGGAAAAGAGCAAGATGCGGCGGCCTTCCTCGAGAAGGGCGGGCAGCAGTTCGTCGGTTAGGTAATCGAGTTTAGCGGACTCGGTGATTTTTTGAGCGGCGACGGATTTGAGGAGTTGTGGATGGCAACATATTTGGCGAAGCTTGAGCAATGCATCCAGAACGATGATGTGGCTCTTGGCCAACCCCTTGGTGGCAATGGCGTCGCGAACTCGCTGGTCCATGGCGGCCCGCACGCTTTCATAGAGATCGGTTTGCTTGGGGTTGAGGTCGATGCCATGAACGATGGTGGTTTTTTCCGGCAATTCGGTGGCGACTTGGTCCTTGGTGCGGCGCAACAGCAGCGGCGAAACGCGGCGGTTGAGGGACACTTGGGCGGCACCGGAGTGATCGCGTTCGATGGGTTTGCGGATATATGTGTTGAAGGATTTTTCGTCGGAGAGGAAGCCGGGCATGAGGAAGCGCATGAGGCTCCAGAGTTCGCCGAGATGGTTTTGCATGGGGGTGCCGGACAGACAAATCCGCTGTGCGGCTTTGAGCTTGTAGGCGCTTTGGGCCGCGAGGGCCTTGGGATTCTTGATGTATTGGGCCTCGTCGAGGACCACCACATGCCACTGGTGACGTGAGAGTTGGTCGAAGTCGCGAACCAACAAAGGATAGGACGTGAGAACCACATCGGCGGCGACGATTTGGGCAAAATTTTCGCTTCGATTGCTACCGTGGAGGGTGAGCACCTTGAGGTGTGGAACGAACTTGGCAGCCTCCTCGGTCCAGTTAGGGAC